>CAYUUJ010000354.1:0-3485 GCA_964447845.1 uncultured Anaerolineaceae bacterium | reverse complement strand
ACATGGGCAGGCAATGATCAGCACCGTCACGCTGGTCACCAGTGCGTAGACCAGTTGCGGCTGCGGCCCGAAGGCGAACCAGACGACGAAAGTCCACACGGCCAGGATCATCACAATCGGTACAAAATAACCAGAGACGGTATCGGCAAGGCGGGCAATCGGAGCTTTGGAATTTTGCGCATCCTGTACCATCTTGACGATTTGCGCCAGCGCAGTATCCTTGCCAACTTTTGTTGTACGGAATTTAAACGCGCCTGTCTTATTGATCGTCGCGCCGATGACTTCATCACCCATCTTTTTGGATGCGGCCATTGATTCGCCCGTTAGCATGGACTCATCCACTGCCGAACTGCCTTCGACGATGACGCCATCCACGGGAATTTTCTCACCAGGGCGAACTTGAATCACATCGCCGACCAACACTTCTTCAACGGGGATGTCCATCTCTTTGCCATCCCGAATGACGCGCGCAGTCTTGGCTTGCAGACCCAATAATTTTTTAATTGCCGCGCTGGATTGTCCCTTGGCGCGCAATTCCAAAGCCTGCCCCAACACCACCAAAGCAATCACCACCGAGACGACATCATAGAACGGTTCGGATGTTCCTTCAGGAAACATTGTAGGAAATGCAATCGCAAACGTCGAATACAACCATGCCGCACCTGTGCCTAATGCGATCAGCGTATTCATATTAGCCGAGCGATGTTTGAACGCGGCCCATGCGCCTGTAAAAAAGTCATAGCCTGAATAGAACAGCACGGGCAGTGTTGCCACGGCGGAAAGTATCCATGACCATCTGATGGTCTCCATTGACAGATCGCGGATCACGGGCACATATTGCGGATACGCAAACAACAACACAGGCACTGAAATAATCGCGGCGAACCGGAACATCTTCATCAAGCGGCTGTATTCGCGCGCATGCGCTTCTTCCTGTTTGTCCACGGGCGCATCGCTCAACGCGGGCCGCGGTTTGTAGCCCCAGGTTTCAATGGCTTTGTTCAATTCTGCCAGCGTTGTGTTTTGTGGAAGATAATCCACTGTTGCTTCCTGCGTGGCAATGTTGACGGTTGCATTCAAAACACCTTTTGTGGATTTCAACTCATTTTCGATAAAATTTACGCACGACGCACAACGTAAATTCTCGATTCCGATTTTTACTTTTGTCCCGCCGACCTGAAAACCTATGGATTTGACGGCACCCACGAGTTTTGATACATCCACTTTTCCCGCGTCATACAAGACCTCAAGCCTGTTCGCCGCTACATTGACCTTTACCTCAGCGACACCATTCACAGCGCGCAGAGTCGACTCAAGGTGCGTCGAGTGCTCTTTTAACGGCATGCCACTCACGGGTAGTTCGATGCGAGTGAGAGCCATTTGGGGATTAAATCCTGTTGTCGCAGACGTCATCATATATTGGTGCGGATCCTTGTCGAATTGATCCACACAGGATTGAGAGCAAAAATAAAATGTCTGTCCCATGTGCACGCGTTTAGCGAAAGCACTTTGGGATTCGATTTCCATTCCACATACGGGATCGCGTTGAGTCATAGTTACCTGCATTTAGAGTGATGTTTCAAGTGTATATCCATGTGACGAAGTGTCCGAGCGGTTTTCTGCCTGATTCAATATAAGCAAAATGGCTTATGTACTTGGATAAGCCCTTTTGCGGTACTGTCTGCACTTCTCCTTATTCGACGCGAGGGATACAGCCACTCACTTACACGATTAGTGCATTCCAACCATCATATGTGTTCTTTATCTTGCCTGGCGGAATGCTTAACGCGATGATCAGCACACCGATAATCAGACCATTGATGCTTGAAGCGAACGTCCCTCCGCCGAGCAGCCAGGGCAACACGATAATGGCGAGCGCCAGCGCAATGTTGAAAAAACGAGCGGCGCGGGCCACTTCCGCAAAGGCGACGACGGCGACCGTCACGACCAGAGCGCCAAGTATGTGATCGCTGTCTGCTGCCTGGCCCAGGGTTTGAAAGATGTCGGGCGCAATCGTCAGCCACGCGCCCAGCAGTGCGGTCACGAGCAGGTTCCACGGAATGGTTACACCCCAGAACATCTGACTTGGATGATCTGTCTGCGGGCGTTGCGGTGTCAGATTATCTCCCAAGGCATCGCCGCCAAGCCAGAGAGCGCGCCAAACCGATTTACCGGCGCGGCGAGTTTGTATTAGAAACTGAAGCATGGCAATCACTTCGTCAAGCGAGAGCGCGATCATGATCAGCATAAACAGTGCCGAGAGGAGACACACCGTGCACCACTCACCGATGATGATCGGCTGTAACATGATCAGCACGACACTGACAATGCCGAGCGGTATCACCATGAGACCAAAGAGGGCCACCATCCACGGCATCGTTCGCCAGCGGCGCGGGTCGCCCATAAAACCCGATAGGAGTTCAACAAGATAGACGAACGCGCCCAGACCTCCATCTGAGATGGGAAATGATTTAGAGAGGTCGGAACCGAGAACCTTAACAGTGCCATCGCCAAAAATTGGGTCCCAGACCCAGGAGATATGACCCAGTTGAAACGCGGTCATGTAGCGCGCAAGGAAAAAACTCAAGAGAGCAAGAGCCAGAATAGGCGCACGCTGTTGCCAGGAGGCCGGGTTGTACGACCATCCGAGTGGAACATCAGGGCCTGGCATGGTCATCATCATCGGGATGAGCACGGCAAATGTAATCACCAGTATGCCCATCAGAGTATCGTTTGCATACGCAACAGCATCTGGCGCCCAAAAAGCGATCGGAGCGAAGGCCAGCCATAAACCCACGAATGTATTCGCCCAGGCAGCCCAGACGCGCTTCGTACGAAAAGCAATCACTGCCAAAACCGTCACCAGAATCCCGCTGATCACGTCGCTCCAGATCAGAGGGACGCTGCGATAGCCGAGTGAGAAAGGACTGACGATCAACCATAAGCCCAGCACAAGTAGTGGGATCTGCGACCAGCGCGTCATTCCAACCATCTCCGTCATCATTTTGCCGGTCTCGGGCATGCTGGCTTGGGCCGTAGCTTGCGCACTTTGCAATTCCTGATTGACGTGCTCTTCGTGTTGCAGCAGTTGACGTGGGAGTTCAAGCGCCAATTGCCGGTGTTTCTGTTCCATCTTCATCATTGCAATATGCCCGCGCGGATTTTGCTCCATTAGCGCATGTGCTTTGGCGTCTTCTTTTTTCTGGGCATCCTTTTCGCGTTGGTAAGCCTGCGCCAACTGCGCTTGCTGCATGCGCATCTGTTCAAGCTGCGACTTGATAGCATGCACACGATCATTGTCCTGGTCCGATCCGCTCATATTCATTTCCATTGAGCCGTTGTTGCTTGCGTTCGAATCGCCCATCTTTGACATGTCATGCTTTGGCATGTCTCACCAGCTTGGACTTTACTTTCGATTTGGATTTGGACTTTGTCTTAGGTTTGGGTTTTGCCTTTGCTTTGGGTTTTGTCTTCGCTTTTGGCAT
>CAYUUJ010000353.1:0-3494 GCA_964447845.1 uncultured Anaerolineaceae bacterium | reverse complement strand
AATCCCACCAGTCTGAATCAAGGACGTCGCCGGAGAGGATATTGAACAATGCCTCTTTAGTGCGGTCTGTGATCGGACGCGTCGCGTCACCCGGGACGGATTGAAGTTTGCGGCCTTTGGCCATGCCTGAAATCACTCGCGGGCTTATGACTCTAAACTCCTTGAAAGCTGAACCCAATCCCGGTTGTACATGACAGCAGGAAGGCTGGGTTTAAGGTCGTATCTCATTTTCTGGTTTGTTCGACGATCACACAGAAGATCGCATTGTCCCGGCCAATGCGAATGAGATCGGATTGCTTTCGAAATCTTTGGATGCCGGGATTGGCCCGTGAATTATCCAAAACATAATCCCCGGGCTGCGGGTTCTTAGGACTCTTGGATGTATCCACGACACGCATACCCGCTCTGGCGTAATAATCTGCAAGATAGGCTTCCCGTCTCACAAAAAGAACGCTGTTTCGCAAAGTATACAGATTTATAATCTCAACCGCTTCCTTGTAGCAGGTCAACCAATAATCCGTCTCAAAATTATAGGCAGCCTTGTCTGTACCACCCGCCAGCCGGTTGTAATAAGTATATTGATACGGATGTAAACGAATATCCGCGACCAGGCCGGGTGCTAACAGTGCGGCAATGATAAGGACCCTCAGGCCGGTGTGATGAATACGACTGAAGACGGCATCCATTGTCAAACCCGCCAGGACGAAAACAGGTGGAAGGATGAACATAAAATGTCGAAAGCCATCATACATCGGAGGTCGTTTCCATAGGACATAGGCGAATGGGATCGCGAACCAGAGAACTGTGGCGAGTAGTGTTTTCCAATCCAATTTCTTTTTCCGGCTGCGGATCAGTGCGATGATCCCGCCGAAAAAAGCGAGCGGCCAGAGTGGTTCTGTTAAGGTATAGAGAAACATGACCGGGAGATAACGGATCGGCAAGTCGTCTGCTCGGTAAATTTGGCCATAAAATAAAACCCGCAACGTGGTTGGATTGTTCGCCATGAAGCTCAGGGTCTCGGAAAATTTTGTCAATGGATTTTCCCAGAGCAGCGGCCATGTTGCGATCATGGTCAGGATCGCGATACCTGAATAAGGTATAAACCATGACAGTTTCGCAGGTTTTTTCAGTAATAGGAAATACAGGATCACCAACGCTCCGGCCAGGGGGCCGAGGATGCGGGTGCTGGCGGTTAATCCTAGAAGGACGGAAGGCAGAATAATATGTTTGAATAGAGATCTGGGTGATTCGTCCGTTCCTGCATTCGCCAGTCGATCCGCCATCCGGAATCCCAATTCGAGGGTAATCAGGAAGAATACCAGGAACGGAGGATCTTTAGGATTGATAAAAGCATGCTCCCACAATACAGGCTGGGTGGAAAACAAAGTGGTCGCCGCAAAAGCAGCCCAGGGTCCCATCCAGCGACGGCAGAGGACATAGAAAAAATAGATCCCGAATTGGAACGCCAGGAAATTTATTAAATGCCAGGCGGACGCCTGATCCAGGCCCATTGTTTGGAGCAGGTGAGCCGGCCCGCGCGCGAGCAGCAGGTAGGCTGGCCCGCGGTTGGCGTGGTCCCAGGGACTGGGACCATAGGCGCGAATTAACTGGAAATCGCCGCTAAACCATTCCCTGGGCGAATATGCATATCCTAAAGCATCCGCGTATCCGTAAAAGAGCGGTTCGTCCAGGGAGAATCCGTACGCTTGGAATGTCAGCAGGCCAAGCAGGATATTGATCAGGATCAGCGCCAGGACGGGCTTGTTTGGGTGCTTCCAGATTATCTGTTGAACACTAATGGTGGGCATGAATCGGTTTGGGCGACCTCTTTTGATTTAGCTGCGATGCTTGAAGGGTCAATTATAATTGCAACGAGGCATTATCCATGAATTTCAACACTGCGTTATTCCTATTCCTGTTTTTACCGGCCTTTTACATCCTGTATTTTGTAGCGCAGCCGAGATTGCGGACATGGGTCGGATTGGCGGGCAGTTTGCTGTTTTATGCCTGGGGTCAGATATTTTACATCCCTCTCATGGCAGGGCTGATCGCAATTAATTATTGGATCGGTCTGCATTTGGGAGCTGAACATAGAGAGAATTCCGTTAAACCACGCTTATTATTTCTGGGCATCCTGATTAATATTGGTTTTCTCATATTTTTTAAATTGCTGGTCACCTATGGAGGTGATATTTTTGGTGATCAGTTGGTGTTTTTGCCGGAGCGTGTGCAGAACTGGCTCGCCGGCCTTGTATTCCCATTGGGACTCTCCTATATCAGTTTTCAAGTCGTCTCGTATCTGATCGACGTTGCGAAGGGCAGTGTAAAACCCGAAAAAAGTTTCCTGAATTTTGCGCTCTACATATTACTTTTTCCCAAATTATTGGTGGGGCCGATCACCCGCTACAAGTCCCTGGCGGATCAACTATCCGAACCTGCTCCAACCAGTATGATGGTCGCTGACGGGGTCCGTCGCTTTATTCAGGGATTCGCCAAGAAGATTTTGATCGCGGATATATTAGCAAAGCTGGTGGATGCGGTCTTTGGCCAGGCGAATCCAAATGTCCGTCCGGAAATTGCCTGGTTGGTACTGATCGCGTTTGCTTTGCAGATCTATTTCGACTTCTCCGGTTATACGGATATGGCGATCGGATTAGGGATGATGATGGGATTTCGATTCATCGAGAATTTTGATTACCCTTATATTTCCCAGAGTATCAGCGAGTTTTGGCGGCGGTGGCATATCTCCCTTTCAAGCTGGTTTCGGGACTATGTTTTCTATCCGCTTGAGAGGCGAAGGTTAAAATACATTGGCCAGCCGATGAACTTGTTGCTCGTTTTCCTCCTGACCGGTTTATGGCATGGTGTCACCCCGGCGTTTATCGTGTGGGGCTTGGTGCACGGTATTTTTATGGCCATGGAAAGCCTGTTTCTGGCCAGGTTTCTTACGAAGGTATATCCCCCGATCCGGCATCTTTATGCGCTGGCGGCCATCTTGTTGACCTGGCTTATTTTTCGATCCCCTTCCCCTGGTTTTGCGATCGGTTTTTTGGCCCGGCTGGCAGGGAATGGTGAGGGGATCCTTCCAATGCCGTTTTCCCAAACCTCGCCACTTCCGTTCATTGAGCCTTCCTTTTGGCTGGCATTTGGGTTCGGGCTGTTATTTGCCCTGCCGGTCAAACCGGTAATTGAAAAACTTTTCGTGAGCTTCACGCGCCGAACTCCGGCATTGGGATTGCCGGGACTTGTGATCCAGGATTTGGTCCTGCTGATATTGTTTGTGCTTTCTGTGGGTGTCATGACAAGCAGTAAATTCCTGCCAGGGATCTACGGGAGATTCTGATGAAGAACAGGATTGCAGACCAGCAATTTGTGCAAATCTATCCGCTGATATTTATCGGCGCCTTCATGATTCTTCTGCTTCTGCCTCTCCGGACGCTTGCATTGGATCCGCATGGGATCGACGAAAACTTTTATGGCCGCTCACCCCTGAT
>CAYUUJ010000352.1:0-3511 GCA_964447845.1 uncultured Anaerolineaceae bacterium | reverse complement strand
CGATCACGAACGCGTCGGGGTCCTCCGCAGCCACCAGGGATCGCAAGGATTGGACTTCGGTCACAGTCATGGCAACCATCAAAGCCTGGCGCGGTTCGCCGGTGAATGCACCTTTGCCGGAGAAAACGGTGACGCCGCGACGCATATCTTTCAAGATGCGGGCGGATACTTTCTCCGGCTGATCGGTAATGATCAGCGTCAGCAATTGCTGGCGGCGGGCGGTGGGACGAAACCAGGCCGCCACTCCTTCACGAGCCTTGCCGAAGCGGCCGAGAAATATCTCACCCAGGCCAAAGCGCGGCAGGATCTCACCGGCCGATCTTTGCAACCCCACCGTGGCGGCGGCAAAGATCACAACCCCGATGCAGAAAACCCCCACAACCACAAAAACCCACAACCCATGCAAGCCTCCCAGTTCAGCGCGCTGGAAGGCCTCCTCCCACGTGCCGGCTTGCCGCGGGAAGAAACCGATCTTGGCGAGCCACGACATCACAATGATGGCGTAGATCCATAGATAATTATTCCGCAAGCGCCGGCCGACGGCCTCGGATTGCGAGATCGGAAACTGTGGATGCAGCAGACTCTCAGCCAGCGCCTCGGACCATTCCGGGGAGGGCTTGAAAGGAGGCACGAGCATTGCAGCAAAAAAGTCCGTTTCCATCAAGCGAACGCGATAAGACCATAATTCATAATAGCGATAGCGCCGCGCTTCGATCAACAGGAATAATGTGACCAGAATTAAATTGAGCAAGATAACGAGATGGCTGCTGTCGGTCTGGGAAAACGCGAAAGAGATCACTGCGCCGGTGGTCACCACAGCCCAGTTGGTGGTCATATCCAGGCGTTGGCGCCAGGCGTTGGCGCGATTGACCTCTGCGCGGAAGAGATGCACCATGGCCGCGTTAAATTCATTGGCGCCCAGTTGATAACCGCGATACGACCAGACCGGTTCTGAGAAGTTCGGCTCGGGACCCTGCTTATCTACCACGGTCCCTCTTCAGTGGAGTAGGCGGCATCCGGTTCTTTGATCCCCAGGAGAGCGATCAAAACCTCGGTTGGGATATCGAGACCCGGGAGGTCGGTCTTATACAGCTGTTCCTGTTCAGCGCGTTCACGCAGCGAGCGCCAGAGCACTTGTCGTTCATCGTCTTCCACCACCAGGGCGTTCAAGGTTTGGGCTTTGAGCAGATATTCTCCGGTTGTATAAAGAAAAGTGAGGCGTTTCCATTTGTCAGCCAGGATCGGTTGCTCGAGTTTCTCCAATCCCCCGATCTGGATCTTGTAATATTCTTCATGGGCGCGCGGGTGATCAACCTCATCCCGCAGCAGGTCGCCGCGTGTGGTTAATTCGTGGCCACGTACAGGTGCAATGAATTCAATCCCGGCGTTCGAGCCACCGAAACTGGCCGTCTGATAAAAAGCGAGATAATCCACAGCCACCACCTTCGGCGCGGTCCGCAGCGGGATGCGATACCAACCTAACAGGCGCGCGATCTCAAGATCGCGTGGGGAGGGTAACAGGCAGACCAGAATGAGGGATGAAGGCGTTATCATTTCAATGAGAATTGGACTTTAAGATAACCTGCAATCGCGAGACTGTCAACTTTCAAGCACTTTCCAGACCAACCTCCCGATTGAAATCGACGATCAACGCGTCGATCTCGTCTGCCTGCTTTTGGACATCCGTCCAGTACTCCGGTTCATACCATTGAGCCTGTATTTCCTCATAGGTGCGGCCTTGCTGTTCGACCCAGGTGTAATATTTCAGATTGTGGATCCGCCGGCGGTCGGTGTAACGCAGCTCCAGCATATTATCGGTGGATTCTCCCTGCAGATAACGCGCAAAGTCCGCCGCCGCGCCGGCTTCCGTATATTCGCCGAATTCCTGATCCATCTCGTGCAAGCGCGAGCGATACAGTTCCATCGAGTCCGTGAGAACTGTGAGCAACACATCATTCTCCCCCATTTCATAATACTTGGCGACTTTAATGCAGCTCAGGACGTTCGAGATGCCTGAGAAGCCGAGCAGATCGAGCTTGGAGATCAGATCTTCCGGCACGCCTTGCTCCGCCAAATACGCGCGGCCTGTCTCCTCGTTGAACAAACGCGCCAGATTAACGACCGCGTTATCGTCGATGGCCGTCACCAGATCGGTGTTCTTGACATTATGGATCCACGGCACATGCTTGTCACCGATCCCTTCGATGCGATGGGAGCCGAATCCATTTTCAAGCAAGGTCGGGCATTGCAGCGCCTCCCCGGCGACGATCTTGCTCTCTGGAAAAAGCTGCTTAAGGTAATCACCGCTGGCGATCGTGCCGGCCGAGCCCGTGGCGGAAGCCATGCCGCGGTAGCGGTCGTTCGGGCCCATGACTTTTTTAAGCACATGCTCCATTGCACGACCGGTTACTTCATAATGCCATAAATAGTTGCCAAACTCCTCGAACTGGTTGAAGATCATCAGATCCTGGCCGGACTGACGTAATTCCTTGCATTTATCGAAGATCTCCTTGACGTTCGACTCTGAACCGGGTGTCTTGATCGTCTCACCTGCAACCTTCGCCAGCCACTCAAACCGCTCCCTGGACATGCCCTCCGGCAGAATGGCGATCGATTCACAGCCGAGCAGCGCCGAGTCATAAGCGCCGCCGCGGCAGTAATTCCCGGTGGACGGCCATACCGCTTTTTGGGTCGTCGGGTCGAACTGACCCGTGACGAGGCGCGGCACGAGACAGGAAAACGCGGCACCGACTTTATGCGCGCCCGTCGGAAACCATTTCCCAACCAGGGCGATAATGCGCGCCGGCACACCGGTCAGGGATGAGGGCAACTCGAGATAATTCACATCGCCGAACCCACCACCGCCCGCTTTCGGTTCATTACGCCAGGTGATGCGAAATAGGTTGCGCGGGTGAATGTCCCACATACCGATGTTCCGCAACTCATCCTTGACCTTGCCGGTGATCCTGGAAGGGTCTTTCATTTGGGCATAGGTGGGAATTATGATATTTTGTTCGCGCGCCTGCTTGATGGCGCGTGCACGGCGATCATTATGAATCGCCAGATCTATGCGGGTCATGATCGTCTCCTGAAATAATTGTCAGACAAAGGCTATTATAAATCGTTTTGTTACCAATAAAATGCAGGCATTTTTATAGCCGTGGTATCCTTATAAAGACCTCCCTACCAATGACCTATGCCCTCAACCCAGATTTGCGATATAAGAGACCATGATCATACGCATATGGAGGATTTATGAAATCATCGGTTAGTGCAGGAGCGGTCTCAGGTTGTATAGTCTACGTGCTGGTCTTCGCGGTCCTTGGCGCGTGTATTCTTCCGATCGCGACGGCAGTGGGAGGCATCACGTCTTCATCCTCCTTCGCCATTCAAACCACGGGCTCAATCATATGCCCGGAGGGTACGACTCCCGAAGTGTATTCCTATGCCTCCACCCCCACCGACGATTTTGGGAATACCCAGCCCGCCACAGCTTATGAATTGCATTGTG
>CAYUUJ010000351.1:0-3513 GCA_964447845.1 uncultured Anaerolineaceae bacterium | reverse complement strand
TGATCAATTCGAGCAGCATGAAGGGAAGCACGAGCATCGTACTAAGGATGCCAGGTGTTCTGAGGTTTAATAGGATATTTTTCATATTGTCTCCCTAATCTGACTTGTCAATATAGGACTCTGTCATCGATCAGGACGCTGGCGGGATCAGAGCGTTTGTAACTTCTCCATAGGCCCAACCATCCAAGTCCGGAGCAGTCACTCCCAGAGCGCTCAGCATACTGCTGATCTGCTCGCGGTGTTCGGTGGCATGGTTAATTGCTTGAACCATGAGTACCCAGGGTTCTACCAGGTATCCATCTCTCGTTTGGAGTTGAGGTTTGAATGGTTTTTGCTCACCTCGTATCAGCGCCAACAAGCCTTCGCCGCTCATGTTTGCAGATTCCTGCAAATCGGCATAGGCCACAACAGTTGCCTCGCGCCTTGATTCGAGAGGCAGGGTCAGGGTTCTCAGGTAACTCTGTTGGGCAGACACGAGATGCACCAAAGTGACGCGAATGCTGCCTTTCGTAGCCGATTGGGATCCAGCGTCGAGTTGTTCGTCGCTCAGGGTGGAACATGCCAGGATCATCTGGAGGTTCGCCCAGTTGTTGTGCTCAAATAACTTCTCAGGAAATGTAGCAGTCATCCAAAGCCTCCGTTCATGGTCCAACGAAAAGAACTTGCTGACAGGGTGAAAGGTTGCCGCTGCTTCTGCTTCCCCTAAGCCTGGTCTCACTCAACATTCTCTTTCGCTCTGGATCAGGTCATTTCACTGAATAATTTTACCGGAACTGGTCGCTGCCTGGGATATTTGATCGCCCTTATCCGCAGGTGCTGGTCTCCGGCTCGGGAGTCTCGAATGGGGAAGAGCTCGGCCAGGTCCCTGCCTGGAATTCCTTTACGTAGTTCCGCAGAATGTCAAAGTTGACATCCCAGACAAAAACATTTTGTTCGAGCACAGGATCGTATGTCTCTGAAGAATGAAACAGGTTGAGCGGAAAGGAGGTAAACAGGATGTTGCTGCGTGGCATCTGGGTGCCCAGGCACGCCAGCTGGCTGATCTGCTCGGGCGTAAGATCGGTCCGGATGTTTGTCATGAAAGATTCGAGGATGGCCGGCAGCTGGAGGATCACCTCGGGGCTCTCAATCTTTTTCCGTAATGCGCACATGACCATGTTCTGATGCTCGGCGCGTTTGAAAACGCTCACATTGCGGATGCGTGCAAAAGTCAGAGCCTGCTCACCGGTGAGATGCTGCGGGCCTTCAGCGAAAACCAGTCGTGCGCTGCGGTCGCTGGATGTGCGTCCGTCGATACCACCCGCGGGGATTAGGATGTCCAGGCCGCCCAGCGCATCCACGACATCCACAAAAACATTCATGTTGACAACAATGTAATGGTCCACCTTCAGGCTGAAATTCAGGTCGAGCGTGCGCGCCAAAAGGCTTGGCCCGTAGTCGGGGTTGCCATAGGTATAGGCAGTGTTGAGTTTTTGTTGGTCCGTTCCAAGATTGAATTCTATCCCGGGAATCTTAACCCACAGGTCGCGCGGGAACTCCAGGGCTGTGACGCGCCGCGCCTGAAAATCCACGCGAACTGCCCTCATCACGTCCGCCCGGCCGACGCTGTATTGGTCGGAGCGTGCGTCGGTCCCGATCGCCAATATGGTCATAGGTGGATGGGCGTAGCAGGCTTGGATCGGGGCGGCCGGTGTGTCGGTCTCGAGAGTTATTGTGGGAGCAAGTGTGATGGTCGGTGGTAACGCGCCCGGCGATGCCGTCCACGTGGCGGGAAGCTGCCATTCGGTCGGATTTGCCAGAGTAGGTCCGAGCGGCTGCTGACTCCAAGCCCGAGATGCTTGAGAAGCGAAATAGAGAACTACCAATAAGATACTACAGGTAAGGATCGATAAAACGCCGAGGGTGATCTTCTGAGCTCTTGTCATAGCCGCTGAGAACTATCATATGACTATACCAGAGGTTCTCCTTCATGATCCCACCAACGAACAGCCTTTGCCCTCGCGCGCGAACTATCTCAGATCAAAAATCCGGAGATTTCCCCTTCAGATTTTGCCACATCCAGACAATACAGCCGATCAGTAAAATTACAAGTCCTACGGATAACAGCACGAATGATATGAAGACGATAAGTCCGGATATCAATGCCCCCACCGATCCAGGATTTTGGGCTCGTTCCACCAGGTTGCTGATCTGCAAGCCACCACACCCAAAGACCATGGCCAGAATTCCGCTTAAAATCAGGAACCTGCCACTCCGCGGCCCTTTGACCTCCCGTGAGATTAATGAAAAAAAGTTTTCAATGCTTTGCATAACTCGATCCTGATCCTATCCACCACCTTGAACATGCCTTTGAATGGCGCGATCGTTCGAATGCCCATGTAAGCCTGCCGAGAACGCGTATCGATTTTGGGTTACCCGATGGTTGTCATTTTTACTACGGATGAGTCGGGTAATTTTTGCAATAAACTCCACCTGACAAAGGTTATTGCAACCGTAACAACACCTTGCCCTCTTTCCACAGGTCTTCCAACTCATAGTATTCGCGCTGGTCCGGCGAGAAGAGATGCACCACAACATCGCCGTAGTCCACCACCAACCAGCCGTCGCGAGCCAGGCCTTCTCTGCGACCTTTCTGCTTGCGCGTTTTGCGCGCACCCTCCAGTACGGAGTCCGCCAGCGCGTCCAGCATGCGGTCACTGGTGCCGGTGCAGAATACGAAATAATCGGTAAAGGCGTTCATATCCTTGAGGTCGAGCAGGACGATGTCTTCGCCTTTTTTATCTTCCAGGTTGTCAACGATGCTACGGGCAAGTTCGAGAGCGTTCAGAGATCACCTCTTGGGTTGGTTCACAGTGAGCGGCGCGGAGAATAGCCGGGTATAGATGGAGCCTTTGGGCTGCAGGTCGCTCTTGATCAGATGGATGGCATTGACCGCTACAGTTCCGATCAGGCCGACATGGTGCGAATCCAAAGCCATTTGAACAAGTTGCAAGCTGTTGGAATTAAGATTCGGCCGCACCCGGCCGATCGTCAGATGCGGCGAAAAAGGACGCGCCTCGGATGGGTACCCCAGACGGCTGGAGGCAGAATCGATCCCTCGTTGAAGCGCCTCCAGCGTGCTCGGGGCTTGGATCCCGACCCAGATCACGCGCGGCCGCTTTGAGCTGGGAAAGGAACCGAGTTTTCCGATCTGGATCTCAAATGTCTGGTATTTTTCGGCTTCGGCCGTCAACATCTGCGTTAGAAATTGAATGTGCGTGGCTGCCATGTCACCGAGGAATTTAAGTGTCAAGTGCAGGTTGTTTGATTTGACCCAGCGCACAAGCGAGGCATCCGCGCTTTTACGCAGGCTGTCGGTTTGCTGGTCGATTGCGGTTTGAAAAGGGGAGGGGATTTCAATTGCGATGAAGGCGCGTACCAGGTTCATACCGAAAGCGTTACCGTCCCTCAGTAACACGCTCGACTGCGCTTTTCAGGGCGCGGGATCTGACCGGTTTGGTAAGGTACATCGCG
>CAYUUJ010000350.1:0-3541 GCA_964447845.1 uncultured Anaerolineaceae bacterium | reverse complement strand
ATTCCTAATTCCTAATCACCTAGCTCCATGTTCAACTACACAACGCTCGACCCATCGAAAGCCGAATTCCTTGAAATTGCACCCGCGGGTGAACTACCTCCCGGTGAGCGGCTGTTCGTCGAGATCGAAGGCAAGTCGATCGTGATCTTCAATATCGCAGGTCAATTCTTCTCGATCGCGGATGTCTGCTCGCACGATGACGGCCCGGTCGGCGAAGGCGACCTCGAGGGCTACAATATCACCTGCCCGCGGCATGGCGCGGAGTTCGATGTGCGGACCGGAAAAGTGACGCAAATGCCGGCTGTGATAGATATCCCTGCATACCCCGTCCAGGTTCGAGATGGGAAGATCTATCTCGGTATCCCAAAAGAATAGTTGCTGATAGATATGAAAAAAGAACGGATGCAATCAGCACCCGTTCTTTTTTTATTACCATTCGCCCGCATACTCGATTGCGTAAGGCCGGCTGATATTTTCAATGCGATGCCGTCGCAATTCTGCAAGTTGACGGATGTGCAGGTTATCATGCGCCACCCAGGCTGTTAGCATATCGCCTGCCGTCATGGAGCCGAATTGTGATGTGTGGACCGTGTCCCAGTCCGCCCCCGACAACCCTTTCAGCCAATCGAGTGACGTATTCCGCTCGGCAAAGAATTTCGTCTGCATTTCGGTAAAATCCTGCTGGTTGTATTTTCGCTCGGTAACCCAACCTATCGGATCGATCGAATGCCATTCGTCGCTCCGACGATGCAAAATGAAATCCAGGTGTTCGCGAAAATCTTCCCGTTCTTCATCATATAGATGGCAGGCCACTTCCAGCATCGACCAGGAATCCGGGCTGGGTTTTACCTGAGCCTCGTCCTGCGTGACTCCCGCCAGCAAGACCTTGATCATGTCTGCACTGTAAGTGAGTTCCAGGCAAAGCGTTTCGAATTGCATGCCGCACCTCGCATTCATTCCGATAATTCAACACAAAGTCACCAAGACTCAAAGACACAATCCTTTTTGCCTTGGAGTCTTCGTGATTTTGTGCCTTTGTGGTTAATAAACACTACCATCAGGGGGATTCTTGTTAGCCCTTCTCGAATTTACCGGCGATGCGCAAAATATCAAACCCCTCCGCGAACGGACATTCCGACAGCGCTCCGTGACGAACCATGATGGCCCGGATCAGCTCCGGATCGAAATAGTATCGGTCTGCGTATGTGTCATATTGCCGGAGCGCTTCCACCTTGGCGCTTACGTCCGGCTCGTCCACTTCGACCAGGAAATGTGGGAAGAAGCCGTAGGAGGAGCGGATTACGTCAAAGCCGAGGACAGAAATGCCGCGAAAGGCGCGCAATGCCTCATCCGTCATCACGTTATGGTCCTGGTGGATGTCCTGCTTCGAATGCACAAAGATCAGGTCGGGCTGAAATTCCCTCCGGAGCTTGAGGAAATACTCCAGGATCTCCTGCCGCTGGTCTTGAAAGGTCCGGGTGGTGAACTCCCCGAGCAGGATCTCCTCCCGCTTAACGCCCAGCACAGCCATGGCTGCGTAATGTTCTTTGACGACCTTCTTAAGCGCCGGATTCTTCTGGTTGTCTGAAAGCGTAACGCACAATACCTTTGTCTTGGAGGAGATGTGATGCAATAAAGCGCCGCAACCCAGTTCGATGTCGTCTGGGTGGGCGCCGAGAAACAGGACGCGTTTACCGTAGAAATTCATATTTTAGGTATGTCATTGCGAGGTGGGCGTAGCCCGACGTGGCAATCTCCTCTTTTAATGCGGGGATTGCTTCCCGAAGGCTCGCAATGACATTTTTACTTTATTTTGTTGCCAGGATCCCGCCGACGACTTTCTTCATCACAAGCTTACCATCCCGGGCGTGCCATTTACTGGCCACATTTTCGATGGACTGAATCAACGCCTCGTATTCTTCTTTCCCGCTGAACATCGAGGTCCAAAGCTTACGGTCTTCGGAGAGCGAAGCGCGCACATAGTCTATGAACGGGGCTACTTCGGGGAACGTCAGTGGATTCTCGAAAACGTGCAGTTCGGTCTTGCCAAAGATGGTATCGATTGTCTGAAAAATGTCGCCTTTGAAACGGCTGGAACCGGGCATGGGCGGGATGGGCTTGTTTGTGGCTTCCTTGATGATGTCGTAGAACATCTGCTTGTTCTCGGGCAGGGGACCAGTCACGAACAAGCGTCCGCCAGATTTTAGGACGCGGTGCGCCTCACCGAATGTAAATCCCAGATCCGAGGCGTAGTAGATCGCAAACGCGCTTGAGAGCAGATCGAATTGATCCGCTTCGAAGGGGAATCGCTTGTTGAAATCCAGGCTGATGAACTCGATTTCAGTGCCGCGCCGCTTGTTTTCCTCGCGTGCCTTGGTAAGCAATTCTTCGGAGAAATCGCCCCCGGTGATGTCCGCCTGTCCTTTGACGTACTCGTTGTATAGAAAGCATTGCTTGCCGGAGCCGCAGCCCACGTCCAGGATCTTAAATCCGGACTGTGGTTTGAGCAAATCTACAGTCCACTGGTCGATATTCGCCGAGCCATATTTGGCATGCAGGTCTATGCGGACGAGCAGATCTTTACTGGTTTCCTGATAATTTATTTCCATTCGTTCTCCCGGGGTGACACATGGAATATGTTTCGATTATAACTTCAAAACATCAAAATTCAAGACCTGAATTTTGGATGATTCATACTAACAACTCTAGGGAAAATCGAGCTATTCGTTCATAAAAAACCACCACGGTTGAACGCGGATGGATTCCGATGGTTGGATGAACTTTCTGTCGTCTTTCTGTTGGTGTTCTGAATGCAGAAATCCGGGATGTTTATCCAGTAAATTTCGGTTATCCGCGTTCATCTGTGGTTTAAACCGCGTTGCGCGTAACTTATGCTAAAATCACGCACTATGAAGAACTCAATTCCAACCGTCAAGGGCATGCGTGAATTCTATCCTGAAGAGCTCGCGCGCCGAAACTATATCTACGCTATAGCTCGGCGCGCCTCCGAGCAATTCGGATATCAGGAATGGGACGCGCCGTTCATTGAAACGATCGATCTCTACGCGGCGAAATCCGGCGAGGAACTGGTTGAAAAGCAAGCATTCGTCTTTGCGGACCGCGGCGGGGACAAAGTCACGCTGCGTCCCGAGTTGACGCCTTCCCTGGCCCGCATGATTGCCAAAAAGCAGAATGAATTGATCTTTCCACTGCGCTGGTGGTCTTATGGACCCTTCTGGCGCTATGAACAGCCTCAAAAAGGCCGTACGCGCGAATTCTTCCAGTGGAATATCGACATGCTGGGAGTCGACTCTCCGGAGGCCGACGCCGAGTTGATCGCAGTCGCGGCCACCTTCCTGCGTTTGGCCGGTCTGACGCCTGAACAGGCGCGCATTTCGGTCAACAACCGGCGGCTGATGGACTCAGAGTTCGATGCGCTCAAGATCGCACCGGAAAAAAGGGTGGGCGTTTCCAACCTGGTGGACCACCGTTCCAAGATGGAGCCTCCCAAGTGGGATGAGTACGCAGTCGAAGTCGGCCT
>CAYUUJ010000349.1:0-3542 GCA_964447845.1 uncultured Anaerolineaceae bacterium | reverse complement strand
ACCACAATGACTTTCTTGTCCTTGAAAAACCAGCCGTCGCAGGTGGCACAATATGAAACGCCACGGCCGGTCAATTCCACCTCACCGGGTATCTTCAATTGATTCGGGCTGGCGCCGGTAGTGACAATAAGCGTATCGGCCAGATATTCGTTGCTATCGGTGGTGACTTTGAATGGTCGTTTGGAGAGGTCCACCCCGTTGGCCAGGTCGAACTCTGTGGTGGCGCCAAAATGCTCGGCCTGCTTTTGGAATAGCTCGCCCAAATGTGCGCCGCCCACCCCTTCCGGAAAACCGGGGTAATTTTCGATCGTAAACGTCAAGGCCGCCTGTCCGCCCAACTGCATGCCGGTCAACACCGTTGGCGCGAGTTCAGCCCGGGCGGCGTACAGAGCGGCGGAAAACCCCGCCGGACCGGAGCCCAGGATCAATACTTTTACGTGTTTCGCTTTCCCATTCGTGCCCATGCTGAGTCATTCGTCCTTGTCTGAAAAATTGTCTGTAATCAAGACGACCTGGATAAATCGCTTATTACCGCCGGACATTTTATCAGATATACCTCTAACACAGGGTACTGCGTTAATATCAAAACCGCTTTTTGATTTCCAGAGCCAATCCTCGCTTGCGAGATCCAGTTTTTAACGCCAAAAGCAGTAGTGTTCCGTTTTGGGAAACGCAGATGTATAATCCGACGCATTCAAACTCCACAATCCTATCAATCCATGATCCGATCGAGGTAAATTATGAAACGAGTCTTGATCCTGGGCGGCGGTTTCGGCGGTCTGGCGGCGGCGCACCGCCTCAAGCAGAAACTGGCTGCGGAAGATGAAGTTATCCTGGTGGACCGTCGATCGCATTTCATGGTCGGCTTCCGCAAGACGTGGGCTTTGGTGGGCGAATCGACCCTTGAAGCCGGGCAGCGGCCCATCGAATGCCTGACCCGGATCGGGGTGCGCGTGATCCACGATACGGTCACTGCGATCAACCCGTCAGCGCGGTCCGCGCAGATCGGCAGCGAACGTATCGAAGCCGATGCGCTGGTCGTCGCGCTTGGAGCCGAACTTGCACCCGAAACGATCCCTGGCCTGAAAGAGCATGCCTTCAATGTGTACGATCCAGAGGAGATCCCGCGCGCCGCGCAGGCCTTGAGTGAATTTAAGGGCGGAAAAATATTACTTGGCATATTCGGAATTCCGTATAAATGTTCACCCGCACCGTACGAGATGGCCCTCTTGATCCGCGACTCACTTAAGGCGCGTAGCATCCAGGCCAGCCTGGAGGTGTTCACGCCACAACCGATGTCACTCCCCATCCTCGGTCAGGCGGGCTGTGACCTGATCGAAAGCCGTCTGGCGGATAAAGGGATCACATTCCTCCCGAACCACAAGGCTACTTCTGTGGAACCCGGTGAGGTCGTCTTCGCAGATAAACGGCGATCTTTTGATCTCCTGCTCGGAGTGCCACCCCACCGCCCACCCGCCGCCGTGCGTGAGAGTGGATTAGTAGACAAATCGGGCTGGGTATCCGTAAATCCGCGCACGTTGGAAACAGAATTTTCTGACGTTTACGCCATCGGCGATGTAGTGGAACTTGCCATGGCAAACAGCAAGCCGCTGCCGAAAGCCGGAGTCTTTGCACAAGCCATGGGGGAAACGGTCGCCGAGCGGATCAGCGCCAAATTCAGCGGTCAGGCGCCAACAGCGATCTTCAACGGCGAGGGCGGTTGTTACCTGGAAGTCGGTGCGGGGTTGGCAATGAAAGTGGAGGGAAGTTTTCTGGCCGAGCCTGAGCCGGAGGTAATTCTGACCGAAGCTTCCGCAGTATTGTTAGAGGAAAAACGCGCCTTCGAGAAGGATCGGCTGCAGGCTTGGTTCGGATAAAAAGATTGGAACCGCGAAGAAACGAAAACGCGAAGTCCTTTTTGTTGAACCTTCGCGTTTTCGTTTCTTCGCGGTTTACTTTTTAAGAACTTACGGCTTTATCCGTAATCGCCAGCGCCTGATCCAGGATCGCAAACCCCTCTTTCAATTGGTCTTCAGTGATGATCAACGGCGGGATGATCAGGATCGTATGCCAGTGTGTGTAAACATACAGGCCATGGTCGAGGCAGTATTTCTTCAAGGCCGCCATCTCCGCTGATGATTCGTTCCAGGGTGTGAGCGGCTCCCTGGTCTTTCGATCTTTGACCAATTCCACGATACCGAACAATCCGATCGAGCGGACGTCGCCTACCGATGGATGAGACTCACCCAGGTCCGACAACAGACGCTTCAACGCGGGACCCAAGCCGGCCGCGCGCTCGATCAGCTGGTCCTCCTGAAGGACGTTGATATTCGCCACCGCCGCCGCCAGCGAAACCGGGTGAGAGGTGTACGTCAACCCGGAGTCAAATACACGCTCATCGAAAGCAGCCGCGATCACGGGCTGCATGGCTACGGCACCCAGAGGTGCATACGCCGAGGTCAGCCCTTTGGCCATCGTGATCATATCCGGCACCACGTCCCAGTGTTCCACGGCGAACCATTTGCCCGTGCGTCCAAAACCGCTCATCACTTCATCCGCGATCAGCAGGATCCCGTATTTGTCACACAACGCACGCAACCCCTGCAGATATCCATCCGGCGGGATGATCACCCCGTTTGTGCCCGTCACCGGCTCGATCAAGAGTCCGGCGATCGTCTCCGGTCCTTCATATTGAATGATTTCTTCGAGGTGATTGACGTAATCGCGTGAAAATTCGACTTCCGAAATCTCCGGGTTGGTCCGATGAAATGTGGAGCGATACCGGTAGGGATCGAGAAAATGCACCACACCGGGCATGAGATTCGGTTCCCAGCTTTGGCGGCGCGGGTCGCCTGTGGCGGCCATCGCACCGGCGGTGGCGCCGTGATACGACCGGTAGCGGGCAAGGATCTTATGCCGACCCGTATAACCACGGGCCAGTTTGATGGCATTCTCGTTGGCGTCCGCTCCACCGAGTGTGAACAGTACCTTGCTTAATGCCGCTTTGGGGGTCGCTTCGGCCACCATTTTGCCTGCCAGGGCTCGGACTTTGGTGGTCATGCCGGGCGCCGCATACGCCAATTCCGCGACCTGGGACTGCATGGCACGGACCACGCGCTCGTCCCCGTGGCCGATGTTGACGCACATGGTCATCGAGTTGAAATCCAGATAACGTTTCTCGTCCACATCCCAAAAATAGACACCTTTGGCGCGTTTGATTACAAGCGGATTGACCCTGCTTTGTGCGGACCAGGTCCAGAAGATATGCTCTTTTGAAAGAGACAGAATTTCGGAGTCAGGAAGATCGAACATGCTCACCTCATCGGCAGGCTAAGCCTAACCGTATACAAATTATAATCCGTCCCTCTCCGATAACCGGCGCAGCGCAAGATATGAACACTCCTCCTTCACATCGCCCAGCTGGAGCATTAATTCCCAGGTATCCAGCCCATCCACCCCTCGCAAAACACCGACTTTTGGTTTGCAGGCCTGTAAGGCAGGCTGTCAGGAGTGAAAGGTATTTTCGGGACGAATCCTGTATA
>CAYUUJ010000348.1:0-3550 GCA_964447845.1 uncultured Anaerolineaceae bacterium | reverse complement strand
GTGACGATGGACGACCACCAGCGGGAAATCCCCGCGGGTGGTCTTTTTATTCGGGACGGCTTCCTCGAGCAGGTCGGTCCCAGCGCCGAACTGCCCGCTTCCGCCGACGAGACGCTCGATCTGGCCGGTCACATCGTCCTACCCGGGCTGGTTAACACCCATCATCACTTCTACCAAACCTTGACCCGCGCCGTCCCCGCCGCCCAGGATGCCAATCTTTTCAACTGGCTGACCGCCCTCTATCCTATCTGGGCCCGGCTGACCCCCGACGACATTTTTACCTCGACCCAGACTGCCCTAGCCGAGCTCGCTTTATCAGGCTGTACGACCGCTTCCGATCATCTTTACCTTTTCCCCAACGGTTCAAAGCTGGACGACGAGATCGCGGCCGCCAAAGAGGTAGGACTGCGCCTGCAGGCTGCGCGCGGCTCGATGAGTTTGGGCGCCTCCCAGGGCGGACTTCCGCCTGATTCCGTTGTGGAGGCCGAGGATTTCATCCTGAAGGATTCGCAACGTCTCATTCAGAAGTATCATGATCCCAAACCCGGAGCGTCAACCCAGATCGTCCTGGCTCCCTGCTCGCCCTTCTCCGTGACCGGTGAGCTCATGAAGGAATCCGCAAAACTAGCCCGTGAGCACGGAGTTCAGCTCCACACACACCTGGCCGAGACCGAGGACGAGCAACAATTCTGCCTCGACAAGTTTGGCCATCGACCGGTGGCGTATATGCAATCCTTGGACTGGGTGGGCGACGACGTCTGGTTCGCACATGCGGTGTGGGTGAATGACGACGAGATCCAGGTCTTTGCCAAACATAAATGCGGTGTGGCACATTGTCCCACCTCCAATATGCGTCTCGCTTCAGGCATCGCGCCGCTCAAAGAATATCGGCGCGCGGGCGTGAACGTGGGCCTCGGCGTGGACGGCTCGGCATCCAACGATGGCTCGCATCTGCTGGGCGAGGTCCGCAATGCGATGTTGGTCTCGCGCTTGAAAGAAGGGATCACCGGATTCTCGCTGTCTAAGGATCCAAACCGCAAATTAATGACCGCGCGCGAGGCCTTATGGCTGGGTACGCGCGGGGGAGCGGCTGTCCTGGGCCGTTCGGATATCGGCTCGCTCGAAACGGGCAAGTGCGCGGACTTTTTCGCGATCGATATGAACCGGTTGGAATACGCAGGTGCGTTGCACGATCCGGTTTCAGCGGCTGTCTTCTGCCAGCCCGTGCGTGTGGATTACACCGTGGTGGGCGGCAAGTTCATTGTTAAAGCAGGAGAACTCGTAACTTTAGATGAACGGAAGATAGTAGAGAAGCACAACAAGGCAGCAGCAAGATTACTTCACTGATATTGCGATAGAAATCATGACGGATACTTTGGTTCAGATCATCTTCGGTTGGCCGGCGATCATCGCCTCTTTAACGGTTTCGATCGTGGGTCTTGTTTGAAAGCGTCCCTGGTTGCTCGGTTTGGGCGCGGCCCTGATCGCTCCGTTCTCGTTCTATTTGAGTGGAATGCCATACTTTCGAGGTTTTGCGATCGGACTGCCGCTGTTTCAGGTGGGTTCAGCGTTTGCTGTATATAAGGGAAAAATGGCGTTAGCTATTATGTTGGTTTTACCGGTTTTTATTATCAGTCTTTGGTTAGCCTTTATCGTCATTACGCAATAGTTCTTTTTTGGAGGATTTATGCCAGCAAAGCCAGTTGTTTCCTATCGAAAGGCTCTTGTGGATGTCGCCATGGGCCGCAAGCCCGCCGACCTGCTGATCCGCAATGGTCTGTGGGTGAGCGTCCAGTCAGGTGAGATCCTGCCGGCCACGGAGATCGCCATCAAGGATGGGCGTATCGCCTTCATCGGCCAGGATGCCAGCCACACGGTCGGTAAACGCACCAAGATCATCGATGCTCACGGCCGCTATCTTGTGCCCGGTCTGCTGGACGCGCATATGCACGTTGAATCGGGCATGGTGACCGTCACCGAGTTCGTACGCGCCGTCGGACCGCACGGCACGACGGGCATGTTCATCGATCCGCACGAGATGGCCAATGTTTTCGGCTTGAAGGGCGTGAAGCTGATGGTGGATGAAGCCGCCAAACAGCCCATCCACGTCTGGGTGGAAATGCCGTCCTGCGTCCCGTCCGCGCCGGGGCTGGAGACGCCCGGGTCCTCGATCGGTCCGAAGGAAGTGGCCGAGGCGATGAAGTGGCCCGGCATCATCGGCCTGGGTGAGATGATGAACTTCCCCGGCGTGTTGGAAGGCGATCCCAAAATGCTGGCGGAGATGGCCATCACGCATGCTGCTCGAAAGACAGTCGGCGGTCATTATGCCTCGCCCGATCTTGGCAATCCCTTCCACGCCTACGCGGCCGGCGGTCCCGAAGACGATCACGAGGGCACGCGGCTTGAAGACGCGGTGGCGCGCGTCCGGCAGGGAATGAAACCGGTTCTGCGATATGGCTCAGCCTGGTATGACGTGGCAGCCCAGGTCAAAGCCATCACGGACCTGAAGATCGACTCACGCCGCTTCCTGCTCTGCACCGACGACTGCCACGCCGAGACTTTGACTCACGATGGCCACATGGACCGCGTCCTGAGGCACGCCATCGACTCAGGCTTGCCTGCGATGACCGCCATTCAGATGATGACGATCAACACCGCCGAACACTTCGGCGTCAGCCGGGATATGGGTATGATCGCGCCCGGCCGCTGGGCGGATATTGTATTCGTGGAAGATCTATATCACTTTCGAGCAGAAACTGTCATTGCCAAAGGTGAGCTGATCGCAGAATATGGTACCTGGAAAATTAATCTGCCGAAGTTCTCCTATCCAACCTGGGTGACGAAGTCTGTGAAATTGAAACGGCCTTTGAAACCTGCGGACTTCCGACTGCCGTCTCTGAAAAAACATGTCGGTCATATCAAAGCCAATGTGATCGGAATCATCGAAAACCAGGCGCCGACCCGTCATCTCAAGGTTCCTGTTTTTCCGCATGAGGGCGAGGTGCGCGTGGATATGAAGCGCGACCTGGCCAAGATCGCGATCGTCGAACGCCATAAACGGACCGGAGGTGTGCAAGTCGGTCTGGTGAGCGGCTTCGGCTTTACGCAGAAGTGTGCCATCGCCTCCACCATTGCACACGACAGTCACCATATGATCGTTGTCGGCACGGACGAGGCCTCCATGGCGGTGGCAGCCAACAGTCTCGCGCGCAGCGGAGGCGGGCAGGTGGTCGTGAAGAACGGCCGCGTGATCGGCATGGTCGAGTTGAAGATCGGCGGTTTGATGTCCAATGAACGCGCCGACGTGGTCGCCAAAAAAACGGTCACCATCCTGGACGGCTTTAAAGCCTGCGGCTGCAAGCTCAATAATCCCAATATGCAGTTGAGTCTGCTGACGCTGGCTGTGATCCCCGAATTGCGCATCTCCGATAAAGGCCTGGTGGATGTGACCAAATTCGACTTTGTTCCGGTTTTGGAGAAATAATGCCTAACTTTCCTTTTCAACGATTGCAAACTGATCTGGCCGTATTGATCGCACGCACGCCGGCCG
>CAYUUJ010000347.1:0-3553 GCA_964447845.1 uncultured Anaerolineaceae bacterium | reverse complement strand
CGGGGATGGCTACCGAACCGCGCGGTTTGCTCGGAAAAAAGCTGGCTGAGATCAGCCCGGGTGATTTACAAAAGACATTTTTCACACTCGGCGGTGCGGAAGCCAACGAGAATGCGATCAAGATCGCCCGCTTCTATACCGGCCGGCATAAGATCCTGGCCCGTTATCGGTCTTATCATGGCGCCACGCATGGCGCGATCGCCTTAACGGGTGACTATCGACGTCTGCCGGCCGAGCCGGCCATGCCGGGAGTGGTCCATTTTCTCGATCCTTATTGTTATCGCTGTCCGTTCGGCTGGACGCGCCCGACCTGTCATCTGGAATGTATCCAGCATGTGGAAGAGGTGATCCAATACGAGGGTCCGGATCAGATCGCAGCCATCATCCTGGAGGGAGTGACCGGGACGAACGGTCTCATCATCCCACCGGATGAGTATTGGCCGCGCATGCGCGAGATCTGCGATAAATATGGCATCCTGCTGATCTCGGATGAGGTGATGTCCGGCTGGGGCCGAACGGGCGAATGGTTCGCGGTGGACAACTGGGATGTCGTCCCGGATATTATTACCACTGCCAAAGGGCTTACCTCCGGTTACGTGCCGCTGGGCGCTGTGATCGTGCGGGAGAAAATCGCCAGATTTTTCGATGATAAATACCTCTATGCCGGCCTGACCTACAGCGGACACGCCCTGGCCTGCGCGACCGCGCTGGCAACGATCGAGGTGTATGAAGAGGAAAAGATCTTCGAGAATGCCAAAAAGGTGGGCAAGTATCTTGGCAAACGGCTGGAAGAATTAAAAACTAGGCATCCCTCTGTGGGCGATGTGCGATATATCGGCTTGTTTTCAGCGCTGGAGTTCGTTAAGAATCGCGAAACCAAGGAACCCTTGGACTTAACTTCGCTCAGGAATTTCATGGCTTCGAATGGTGTTTATATGTTCAATTTCAAGAATATATTGTTCGTGGTACCACCGCTGGTGATCACAGAGGAACAGCTGGAAGAGGGTCTGACTCTCCTGGACGAAGCCCTGACCGAGTTGATGGACAAACTGGTCGTATAGTGCAGAAAACACTGAATTTCATCAATGGCAAGTGGCTGGAACCTCGGGTCAGTGAATATCTGGAGGTGATCAATCCCGCTACCGGAGAATTGATCACAAAGACGCCGCTCTGCGGAGCGGAGGTAGTGGATGCCGCTGCCAAGGCGGCTACTGTTGCTTTCCCTGCCTGGCGTCGGACACCTGTTCAAGATCGAATTCAATATCTGTTCAAATTACGCGACCTGCTCAATAAGCACCTCGAGGAGATCGCCCGTACGATCACCAATGAAGCCGGGAAAACTCTTGAAGAGTCGAAAGCCGAGATGCAGCGAGCCATCGAAAACGTCGAAGTAGCCTGCGGAACGCCCATGCTGATGAAAGGCGAAGTGATCGAAGACATCTCATCCGGCATTGACGAAATGATGATACGCCAGCCTGTCGGTGTGTGTGCCACCATCGCGCCATTCAATTTTCCGGGCATGATCCCCTTTTGGTATCTGCCATACGCGATCGCGTGCGGCAATACTTATATCCTCAAGCCATCCGAAAAAGTACCGATGACGATGCAATTGATCTTCAAGCTTATCGAGCAGATAGGTTTGCCGGAAGGTGTCATCAATCTGGTCAATGGCGGCAAGGAAGCCGTGGATGCGATACTCGATCACCCATTGATCCGGGCGGTGACGTTCGTCGGCTCGACGGCCACTGCCAAATACCTGTATGGCCGTGCGGCGGCAAAT
The DNA here is from genome assembly GCA_964447845.1 of uncultured Anaerolineaceae bacterium. Taxonomy (GTDB): domain Bacteria; phylum Chloroflexota; class Anaerolineae; order Anaerolineales; family Villigracilaceae; genus DASXQN01. The sequence continues at coordinate 1,773 of CAYUUJ010000347.1, read as the reverse complement.
GGCAAACGCGTGCAGGCGCAGGGTGGTGCTAAGAATCCGGTCATCGTGCTGCCGGACGCCGACATGGACATAGCGACCAGGATCATCGCAGATTCTGCGTTTGGCTGTGCAGGTCAACGCTGCCTGGCCGTCTCGATGGCCATTACGGTTGGCGCAGCACGCGATCTATTTACGGAAATGATCTGTGACGCGGCTTCCAGCCGCAAGGTCGGTTATGGACTGGATGAAGGCGTCCAAATGGGTCCGCTCATCAATGCCGCCAGCAAGGCGCGTGTCGAGCACCTGATCGGGGTCGGGGCGGGAGAGGGAGCCTCCGTTCCGGTGGACGGCCGCGGCGCGGTGGTTAAAGGCTTTGAGCGCGGATCCTTTGTCCGGCCGACGATCCTGTCCGGGGTCCCGCGCGCGGGCGAGATCGCCAGAACTGAGATCTTCGGCCCGGTGTTAAGTCTGATGTACGTCGATTCAGTAGACGAAGCCGTCGAACAGATTAATAGTGGCGCGTATGGGAATCAGGCCAGTCTTTTCACTTCGAGCGGCGCGGCGGCACGCAAGTTTAAGGTTGAAGTTGATGCCGGAAATATCGGAATCAACATCGGGGTGGCCGCACCCATGGCATTTTTCCCGTTCAGCGGTTGGAAGGAATCGTTTTTCGGCGATATGCACGGGCAGGGCATGGATGCGGTGGAGTTCTTTACGCAGAAAAAAGTGATCGTGGAACGCTGGCCCCGGGAATGGTCGAGGAAATTCTAACCGCATGGAACTTAAAACCTTTTTGTACACGGATTTCGCGGAATACCCGGAAAAGAACAGATTTTTTAAAGAGTTTTCCGTGAACTCCGTGTTTTCCGTGTACAAAAGAATCATTCACCTAGTTATGCGAAGGTATTCACGCATTAATAACCACTTTCAACTGATCATGTTTTCACGGAGACTGAAATATGGCTGAGTATGCGGTTGAGATGAAGGATGTTGTTAAAAAATTCGAAACCCCCGAAGGCGGGGTGCTTGCCGCCGTGAATCACGTCACCATGCAGATCAAAGATGGCGAGTTCTTCTCGCTGCTGGGCCCCTCCGGCTGCGGCAAAACCACCTCCCTGCGCATGATCGCAGGGTTTGAATTGCCAACCGACGGGCAGATCCTGATCCACGGCCGGGATATGAGCCAGGTGCCCGCCTTCCAGCGGCCGGTCAATACTGTGTTCCAGCAATACGCGCTTTTCCCGCATATGACCGTCGAGAAAAACATCGAGTTTGGTCTGGAAATGAAAGGGGTAAACAGGGCGGAACGATCCAGGCGCGTGGCGGAGGCGTTGGATATGGTGCGCCTGCCCGGCATGGAGCTGCGCAAACCCAAGCAATTATCCGGCGGACAACAACAACGCATCGCCCTGGCCCGGGCTTTGGTCAACAAACCCGAGGTGCTGCTTCTGGATGAACCGCTGGGCGCGCTGGATCTGAAACTGCGCAAGGAAATGCAATTGGAACTCAAGAACCTGCAGCGCGAGGTTGGCATCACCTTTATCTATGTCACGCATGATCAGGAGGAGGCGCTCACCATGAGCGACCGGATCGCGGTCATGAGCAAGGGGGTTGCATTGCAGATCGGGACCCCTGAAGAGATTTACGAACGCCCTGCCAATAAATTTGTTGCCGATTTCATCGGCGAGACCAATTTCCTGGAGGGTGTGGTGAAGGCTCAAAATGGTTCGGTGGTCGAGATCGACATGTCCGGCGCCGGTACGTTGTACGTGGAATCGAGCCGCAAGTTCACGG
>CAYUUJ010000346.1:0-3573 GCA_964447845.1 uncultured Anaerolineaceae bacterium | reverse complement strand
TCCTCAATTCCGTCGGCCAGTTGAAGGAATTCGATTTCGAACCAAAACCACACTGGGATCTGGGCCCTGCACTCGGGATCATTGACTTTGAACGCGGCACCAAGATCACCGGCTCGCGTTTTTACGTCCTGAGCGGCGCCGGCGCGCGTCTCCAACGCGCCTTGATCGCCTGGATGCTCGATCTGCACATTCGCCAGGGCTATACCGAGAAATACCTGCCCTTCATGGTCAGGACAGCTACCGTGTTCGGCGCGGGACAATTACCGAAGTTCGCGGATAATCTCTATAAAGACTACCAGGAGGATCTCTACTTCGTGCCGACCGCCGAGGTCCCGCTCACCGGTCTGCACATGGACGAGATCCTCGAGCAAGCCAGTCTGCCGCTGCTCTATACCGGGTACACGCCTTGTTTCCGCCGCGAAAAAATGAGCGCGGGACGCGATGTACGCGGCATCAAACGCGGCCACCAGTTCGATAAAGTGGAAATGTATATCTATTGCCAGCCGGAGGAATCGGATGCTCACCTGGAGAAAATGCGCGCGCACGCCGAACAAACCTGCGCAGAGCTGGGTCTCACCTACCGGGTCAAGCAACTCTGCACAGGCGATCTAGGATTTGGCTCCGCGATCACCTATGACATCGAAGTGTGGGCGCCCGGCTGCAGCGAGTGGATGGAAGTTTCTTCGGTCTCGAATGTACGCGACTTTCAGGCGCGCCGTGCGAACATTAAATATCGCCCCGGCGATGGAGGCAAGGTTAAGCTCCTGCATACGCTGAACGGATCAGGCCTGGGTCTGCCACGCACCCTGATCGCTGTCATGGAACACTATCAGCAAGCGGATGGCTCGATCGCGGTGCCCGAAGTGCTGCGCCCCTGGATGGGCGCCGTGGATGTGATCCGGGCGCAAGCAGAGAAATAGCCCAGGGTTACTTACCTACCCTGCTTACTCCAAGGAGACACGCCAGATGACCGATTTCGGACCGGGTTTTGAATTCCTGCTGCAAGGGTTGGTACTTTTTGTCATGCTGTTGGGGCTGGTGGGGTTAATCGTTCCGATCTTTCCCGGCCTGACGGTGATGTGGCTGGCCACGGCGGTCTATGCATTCGTGGAGGCAGCCAATCTCAAGATGGACTGGATAGATTGGACCCTATTCGCGTTAATTACCATCCTGATGATCGCCGGGAATATTATCGATAACATTATTATCGCCAAGAAAATGCGGGACGTGAAGATACCCTGGCGATCGATCGTGATCAGTTACGTGGCAGGCATCCTGGCCAGCATCTTCTTCACGCCGTTGATCGGCCTGGTAGCTTCGCCGTTTGCGCTATTCGGAGCAGAATACCTGCGCTTACGGGACCGGAAGCAGGCCGTCACCTCGACGAAGGCATATTTAACCGGCTGGGGTTGGGCCTTCGCCGCCCGTTTCAGTATTGGCATTGTGATGACGGGTTTGTGGATGATGTGGGCTTGGATTTAAATCCAGAAGCGATAAATTTGAAAATTTAAGGAAACAAAAAGACAGGCTCCCGGTTGGGAGCCTGTTCGATTATTTCAGAGCCTCAACCGCATCCAGGGTCACGACGTCGACCGGCTCGCCATCTAAAATACGAATGACCGCCTCACGCAAGACCGGTCCCAGCGCGGCCAGAACATCGTTCGAAGGGATCGGTTGCGCGCTCTCCGCGACCGCGGCCATGGCTGGAAAGCGTTCGTTGATATCCGCCGAGCGCGTCGGCAGGTAGCCTGCTTGATTGATCCAGGCGTTCAGGAATTGATCCTCCACCAGCCAGTCGGCCAGCTCAATAGCCAGTTCTTCGTTCAGCGGATCGGCGCCGGCCAGCGCCCATATCCAGGCGCTTCCGAGTGTAAAGGGTTCATTGTTTAAGCCAGGCAGCGGGGCCACCTGAATGCGTTCAGATGGATCGGACAGGACACGCGTCACACTGGCCACCGTCCAGGCCACGCGGCCAGCTAGAAATTCCTGCCAGGCGGCCTCCTCGCTCTCCAAGAACTGTGTACGGTTGTCTCGGGCCTCATCCAGGATTTCCAGCGTGGGACCCAGCGCGAACTCTTCCAACATCGGACGGTTCTGCGCATCCAGAAGTTCGCCATTCATCGAACGGTATAAACTGATCAAAAAAACGATCTGAGGCTGATCGCCAAGCAGCGCCAGCGCGCCGGGTCGCTTCAAAATGACGTCCCAACTTTCAGGCGGTTGCACGAATTTGGCCGGATCATACACCAATACCAGCGCGTCGCCCGCGAACGGCAGGCCATACGCGCTGTTCTGGACATGCGCGAGTTGACGCGCGTAAGAATACCAGCCAGGCTGATCCAGTGTATCCGTCAGACCTTCGATCGGATGGATGATGCTTTTTAGCGCGGCGTCCTCCAGGGCTGCACGCGGCAGAGCCACCAGGTCTGGAAGCGTTTCAGGCGCGGCCGCGCGCGCGAGCGAGAGCATTTCCAACAGGCCGGCCGGTTCGGATTCGTCTTTAATACGAATATCAAGCCGAAGCTCAGGATGCAGCCTTGCAAAAAGATCCAGGCGTGTTTTCAGTGCCAACGCCGCAGCCGAACCGGTCTGCGGGTCGAACTGCTTTGGCAGCCAGACGCGCAGGTTCGGGGACGACCCGGGCGCAGGTACAGTGGCAGTACTTATTCCAGGGGTGGCGGGAGTCCCGGTAACGGAATCAGGCTGGGTGGCGGAAGGACGCGGAAAAAGCGTTCCGCAGGCGGAGAAAACAAAAATAAAAAACAAAAAACAAAAGATGCGCTTTGTCATTTCAAATTGATGGGCGCTTTCAGCAGCACCGTTAAAAGTTTGACCGTGTCTCGCAGGTCATCGAAATCGATCATTTCCGAGGGAGAATGCACATATCGCACGGGGATGGAAAGCGCACCTGCCATCACCCCGGCACGGGAGACTTGAACGGCCATTGCATCAGTGCTGCCAACCGTGAGCACTTCGCGCTGGTATGGTATCCTTGTTTTTTCCGCGGTACGGATCATCCAATCCACCACACGCGCATCCGCCAGCATGCCTACATCCCGGATCTTGATCGCCGGTCCTTTGCCCAATCCCACCTCAAGTCTCAGGGCATCCGGCGTATCGCCCGAAGGCGTAACGTCCACCGCGATCACGATCTCGGGCTCGATCCCAAAGGCTGAAGTGGCCGCGCCGCGCACACCCACTTCCTCCTGTGTCGTGAACACAAAATAAACATCGTTGGGCGTGGACTTGAGAGCGCGCAACGTCTCGATCGCAACAAGGACTCCGGCGCGGTTATCCAGCGATTTGGCGATCACACGTTTCCCCAGATCCTGGAACGTACGATCAAAAGCCCCCACATCCCCGACCTGCACCGGACAATCCTTTTTTGAAGATGCACCTACATCTATAAAGATCTTATCCGTACTCGGTACCTCATGATACTTTTCCAAACGGTCGTAGCCCACCACGCCCTGGATACCGTTTAAAAAGCGGACCCGGCTTCCGAGCAGATAGCGTCCCAACACGCCGCCGATCGGCGCATGAAAGACCGCGGCAATTCCCGCGGCGACGCCC
>CAYUUJ010000345.1:0-3584 GCA_964447845.1 uncultured Anaerolineaceae bacterium | reverse complement strand
ACAAAGTGGAAGTGGAGATCGATGGGTTGGGCAGCATTTCGAACTTGGTGAGGGCGGAGTAGGATAGGAACAAGGAACAAGGAATCAGGAATTAGGGATTAGGAGGGTGGACGGTGGAGTCCGCCCTTTTTGTTTTGTAGAAAGGCGGTAAAATTATATATAATTTAGGTAATGTCATTGCGAGGAGAGGCGCTTACAGCGCTACGACGTGGCAATCTCCTCTTTCGCCGCGGATTACTTCCCAGAAGTTAGCCCTCGTAGAGAGGAGGACAAGATGCAAGCCTTCGAACTCGCACAACTCATTTCGGATCGGGCTGACTCGAAACAACCCTATCTCGAATTCCTCAAAGTCCCGGACCTCAGCATGGGACCTACGTCCTGCCTGCGGGCGGACTGGACGCGCAGTCGCCGCACAAGGAGGACGAGGTCTAATACGTGGTGAGCGGGAGGGCACAGGTCAATGTCGCGGATGAAGATCGCGTGGTGGGAACTGGTTCGGTGGTGTATGTGGGGAAGAATGTGGAGCATAGGTTTCATTCGATCGAGGAACCGTTGACTTTGCTGGTCTTCTTTGCGCCGGCGGAGTATTCAAGCAAGTCTTGATAGAGGAAATGATGAACGATCAAGTGGATTTTTTCTCACCCAGGCATAAACAGTTATTGAGCATTGCAACATGGGCTAAGTATCTGGCGTGGGTGGTATTGATAAGCTACATCGTCGGCGCGGCTCTGGTGCCTTTCCAAGCTCAGGGCGACTACCAGAGAACGCAGGCGGCGTTTGGCACGTACGCGGAGACTGAAGATTATTGGGAGGTCATAAAAGCCGAGCCTTTATACTATTCGATCGATTTGGGTTCCAGCATGGCTCTGATCCTTTTAAGAGGGATCGTCTTTTACCTGGTTCTAAAAAGTATCTCCCTGAGCTTGAATATGATTGTCGAGACCGACATAAATTACAGGGACAAAGAAAACCGGGGAGTTGCATCATGAGTGGGGTTCTGCGCGGGCAAATCCGTAACAACTTGAACCTCAAAGATACTGATGAACTGCTTGAAATCTGGCAAACAAACGACCGCGTCGAGTGGTCGGACAAAACCTTTGAAGTTTTGGAAGAAATCCTGAAGGAAAGAATCAACGAGATCCCTTTACAGGATGATGCGATTTTAGATCCTGCCCAACATAAGTCTATAGAGGATGATGACTTTGAAGATTGGGAAATGAAGCTGCTCGACGATGAAAATCAACCTGATTTTTATGACACGCTGGAAGTGTTAACCCTAAAAGACAAAATTAACCGAGTGGCCCTGGCAGTTATTGTTGTTAATATTGTTATAGGATTAATGACCCTTCCGACTATTCAAGGAATGCTGATGGGAGCTTTTCCGACGATAGGCAATATTCCTGCAATCATTGTCAGTTTCGTTGTGGTTTTCCTTGGTGTGGGAATTGAAATCATCATTACTTATTTTCCCCTGAAGGCGCTGGCTCAAATATTGAGAATCTTGATGGAAATGGAATTTAACAGTCGGAAGGCCAGGTAAATGCCTCACCTTATGCACACCCCATTCCACGAACGAACCTCCAAACTCTGCCTGCCTCAAAACTGGCGGCGCTGGGCGGGCTATCTGGTCGCAGGTTCATATGAGCTTGTGCTGGACCGCGAATACTGGGCCATTCGGAACGCAGCGGCGTTGATCGACGTGACGCCTTTGATGAAATACATCCTCAAAGGGCGCGATGCCAGCCGATTGTTGAACCGCATCATCACGCGTGATATGGACAAGTTGAAGGTCGGCCAGGTCTACTACACAGGCTGGTGCGACGACGAAGGCAAAATGATCGACGACGGCACGGTCTCGCGGCTGGATGAGACCACCTTCCGCATGACGTCCGCGGATCCGTCGATGCGGTGGCTTTCGATGAACGCAGTCGGCCTGGATGTGGAGATCACTGAGGTCACCGACGATGTGGCCGCGCTAAGTTTCCAGGGACCCAACACGCGGAAGGTATTGAATCTACTCTGTGAGTCGACCGTCGATGAGCTGAAATATTTCCGCCTGATGCAAAACAGGTTGAAGGGAATACCCGTTACCATCTCAAGAACGGGCTATACAGGCGATCTCGGCTTTGAGATCTGGATGGACGCCAAAGATGCGTTGGCTGTCTGGGATGCCTTGATGGAGGCGGGGCACGATTACGGCATCACGCCCGTCGGCATCCTGGCGATGGACATGGCGCGCGTCGAAGCCGGGCTGTTCATGATCGAAGTGGATTACACATCCGCGAACCATGCCTGGATCGAAGCACAGAAATCCTCACCCTTTGAACTGGGTCTCGATTGGACAGTCAGCCTCGACAAGCCGGGTTATTTCGTCGGCCGCCGTGCACTGGAACGCGAGAAAAAAGCGGGCTCGCAGTGGAAGCTGATGGGACTCGAGATCGAATGGAACGGCATGCAGCGATTGTTTTCAGACGTAGGCCTGGCACCGAATATCCCTGGCATGACCGTGCGAGCCAGCCTGCCGATCCTGGTTGGGGAGGTGCAGGTGGGGTATGCATCCTCTTCCACCTGGTCACCTTTGTTGAAGAAGTACATCGCGTTGGGACATTTGCAGAGGCCGTATTATGAAGTTGGGAAGAATGTGCGTATGGAAGTGACGGTAGAGCATCATCGTCAACATGCGCCTGCGAGAGTGGTGAAGCTGCCTTTCTATGAACCGGAATGGAAAAAGAAATAATAGATGAAAGAAGGAAAGAGAATCCGCGAATTTTCGCGAATCCTCGCGAATGGTTTTAAAAATTCGCGTGAATTCGCGAAAATTAGCGGACCGTAGGAGAATTCATGACTTCCAATATCTACGACGCGATCATCATCGGCGGCGGGCACAACGGCCTGGTGGCCGCGGCGTATCTGGCGCGGGCTGGGAAAAAGGTCGTCGTGCTCGAACGGCGTCACATCGTCGGCGGGGCGGCGGTGACGGAGGAGATCTTCACCGGCTACAAATTCACCGAGTTCTCGTATGTGGTCAGTCTGCTGCGCCCCGAGATCATCCGCGAGCTCGAACTGCCGAAGCACGGACTGAAAATCCTGCCGTTCCCATCCACGTTCGTGCCGATGGAAAACGGCGACTATCTCGCCACCTGGGACGACCACGACCTGACCCGCCGCGAGATCTACCGCCACTCGCCGAAGGATGCCGAAGCCCACGACGAGTACGCCCGCCTGATGGCGCGCGCCGCCAAAGCCATCAAGCCGATCATCAGCATGGTGCCTCCGGACCCCACGTCGCTGCATCCGCGCGATCTGTTGGGTCTCCTCAAGCTCGGCAAGTATGCCTCGTCGCTCAAAGAGAAAGAGCTGTATCAGATCGCCAAACTCATCACGCAATCCTCGGGTGACTTGCTGGACCAATGGTTCGAGACCGATCCGCTGAAAGGCATGAAAGCCGCCAGCGGGATCATCGGTACGTTCCTGGGTCCGCGCTCCCCCGGCACGGCCTATGTGTTGCTGCATCACTACATGGGCGAGATCGATGGGGCGTTCCGCGCCTGGGGTTTCGCCAAGGGCGGCTCGGGAGGGGTCAG
>CAYUUJ010000344.1:0-3604 GCA_964447845.1 uncultured Anaerolineaceae bacterium | reverse complement strand
CTCGGATCAATGGTGCGAACTGTATCGTGACCCGGATGCGGTCATCTTCGCCCGCCGCCTGACGAGTGAGCCCTGCCCATAATGTCAGCCTTGAAGTTTCCCGGCCGTCTCGGCTTGCAACAGCGCGTATTGCCGGCCTACCGTGTCCCTTTTTTTGATCTGTTGGCGGGAGCCGCTCAAGGCGGGCTGAGCCTGTTTGCAGGTTCCCCGCGCGACGAGGAGGCCATCGCAACCGGCGAATTGCATGTGGCGCGACATGCGCCGGCGCAGAACATTCATTTATTCGGCGGCCCGTATTATTTGTGTTACCAGCGCGGACTTCCGGAATGGCTGGAGAGTTGGAATCCGGATGCATTGATCGTGGAAGCCAACCCGCGCTATCCGGCCACTTCCTCTGCGGTGCGCTGGATGCACGCGCGCGCCAAACCCGTGATCGGCTGGGGACTGGGTTCGCCGCCGCTCTCCGGACCTCTAGCTGGGTTCCGTCAACCGCGCCGCCTCGCCTTCCTGCGCCAGTTCGACGCGCTGATCACCTACAGCCGGCGCGGCGCGGACGAATACAGCGCGCTCGGTTACCCGCGCGAGAAGATCTTCGTCGCCCAAAACGCGGTCTCGCCCGCGCCTCTCTCGCCGCCTCCCTCCAAGCTGTCAACCGTCAACAGTCAACCGATCCTCCTCTTCGTCGGCCGCCTGCAGCCTCGCAAACGCGTAGATTGGCTCTTGCGCGCCTGTGCTCAACTCGAACGCCAAGCGCGCCTCGTGATCATCGGGGATGGACCGGAGCACCCCGCCTTGGAAAAGCTCGCCGCGCAGATCTATCCACGCACGGTATTTATCGGGTCCAGGCTGGGGGACGCGTTGAAACCCTATTTCACGGAAGCCGACCTCTTCGTCCTGCCCGGAACCGGAGGCCTGGCGGTGCAGGAAGCCATGAGTTATGGTCTGCCCGTCCTGGTGGCGCGTGGAGATGGGACGCAGGACGATCTGGTCCGTAAAGAGAACGGCTGGCAGATTCCGCCTGACGATTTTCCTGCGCTCGTGTCCACGTTGAACGAGGCGTTGTCAGACACGGCTCGTCTGCGCAGGATGGGCGCTGAGTCCTATCGGATCGCAGCCGAAGAGATCAATATTGAGAAAATGGTGGACGTGTTTGTACAGGCTTTGAACGCTGTGCGGTAGAGAGCCTCTGAAAACCTACCTCAAAGACACAAAGACACAAAGACACAAAGACACGAAGGCACGAAACTTTTCCATGAGTGTCTTTGAGGTAAAAATTCATACCTTTCAAGTATTTTCTTTGTGTTTTACGGATCCCAGCTTGAGAGCAGGTAAAGTTTCCAGCCAGCGGTTGAGGCCTCGGAAGAAAGGCGTTTCACCGGGCCGATTCGCAACCCGCCATACCAGCCACAACAGCAGCAGCGGTGCGAGCATGCGCGCGTACGACCAGGGAAAGAAATCGATGGTGGGGATCAGGAATTCGACGAAATAAAAAATTCCAAACCAGGTCCATTCGACGGGCGTATCCAGGCCGCGCAACAAGACCATGAACGAGATCACCAGAAAGACGGCGTGATGCTCCCAGACCAGCGGCGAGAACATATTCATCAGGATCATCAGCGGCGGGATGGCGTTCAGCAGATGTGTGCCCACAGAGGCTTTGCGCGCAGCGCCGGCGTAAAATGCCTTCTGCTGCACGGCCTTTACCAGCACTGCGAATACTGCGACCGCCAGCAAAGCCTTCGAGACGTAAATGCCGATGCGCGCGAATAAATGATCCAACTGGAATAATTGAGTGATTGTCCAGAAGAACGAATCGAAGGAAGTCTCGCGGAAAATAAACATGCGCGGCTGATCCAGCAAGCTCAGGTTATGCAGATAACTCACATACGGGGAAAGGCCGTCTGAAAGCACCGTCAGGCCGAAGATGCCAAGCGTGAAGAAAGCCAGCCATGCCAGCCAGCGCCAGTCGCGCTCGAGCAGGAACGCCAGCACCAGCACGGCGGGCGAGACCTTCAAGTGGATCGCCAGACCAAGTGCCAGCGCCGAGACGAGCCGCGCACGCGGATATACCAGCAGGCTCAGCAGGATCAGGTTCAACACATGCAGGTTGATCTGCATGTAATACATTGTGCGCAGCAGCGGCATGTTGACGATCATGAACAGGATGGTAACGATGGCTGCCAGCCGGGGAGAGAAACCGTATCGTTCAAGCGTGCGCAGCAGCAGAAAATAGAAAGCCATCAACATCAGCACATTCAGGTTCCAGGTGACGTACAGGAACATGTTTTCGCCATACGGGACGAGCGGCTTCAGCAATATGGCCCACAACGGCGGATAAATATATAAATTGTCGAACGGTTCGCCGTTGAAGAGATTCGTGGCGCCCAGGATGTATGAGTCCAGGTCGCCATAATCGATGCGCTCGCGCAGCAGGTTGATATACAACAACGTGACAAGGAAGAATCCGATCCAGCTCAGCGCATTGCCTGAGTGGATGCGGCCGGCTTTGATCAGCCAGAGCAGCAAGCCTCCGAGCAGCCAGGCATAGATGACCGCGCAGGCCGTCAACCAGAATTTTGAGAACGGGCCGGTGAGTGTGATGCCCCCCAGGGCTTCCCTGCCTCCCCCGAGATGGACGAAGATCAGGTTAAGGACGATCAGAAAAGAAACGATGATCCAGCCCGTCCATGCGGCATTGATGGGCGTGATGCGATTAGTGTGCTTCATCCATGATCCTTAAAAAGACCTGGCACACGGATCTTCGGCGGATGATACGGAGTCTCACGGAAAACCTTTAAAAAATCCGTGTTAATCCTTTTTGATCCGTCGCAAGTTCCGTGTACCGGAATCCCGATTCTCTTTTATAGAAGACATACAATTCAAGCCAGCGCCACAAACTGTCCGATCACATAGCCGCGCCGTCCCTTTGGATCGCGCACGTTCAGCCATTGTTGTGTGCCCACCTTTGCCAACGCCGAATTGGCGGGCTCGAGCACGTTCAATTTTGTGCCGGCCTTTTCGACCGCCACCAGCGCGCCGGCCAGCGAAGGCGCTTTGCGCAGGCGCAAGCCGCTGTTGCCCACACCTGAGTTGACAACGACGGTCAGTTTTCCGGACGCTGGAGGAGACGTTGGCGCAGGCGACGGTGTGGAGGGAGACGAAGGCGCGGGAGGTGTGACGGGTGCGGGCGTCGGCGCGGGACTTGTAGCGGGTCCCGGAGCTGAGACCGGCGCGGGCGCGGCGGCCTTCTCCACGAACCAGGCAGCCACATATCCTTCCAGTCCCTGGGAATTCCGGGCGCGGATCCATTTGTTCACGTTCCCGACTTTGGCTTCATCGCCGGCATCGATGATCTCCAGCTTCGCGAAGGGCGGCTCGATCGACAGTGTGGCCGAATCGGTGGAGGGCTGGCTGCGCAGGCGCAAGCCGGCCGGCACAACCTCCAGCACCTGGATGAAGATCCCCGTCGAAACGGGAGCAGGCGCGGACGGGGCCGGGATCGTACCTCCGCCGGAGGTCAGGCATTCGTACATCACGACCGCCGTGATGGTGTGTTTTATACTCTTGCCGCTGCTGTAACGCGGCATGAACAACACGTCCTTGC
>CAYUUJ010000343.1:0-3620 GCA_964447845.1 uncultured Anaerolineaceae bacterium | reverse complement strand
CAGGACAAGCCGGCCCTGGTGGCAGGTGTGCCGCCGGATCTGTTTTCACCGACAGGACAGCTGTGGGGTAATCCACTATATAAATGGGAAGTCCATAGGAAAGACGGTTATGCCTGGTGGCGGGAACGATTGCGCGCCACGCTCAAAGTTGTGGATATCGTCCGATTGGATCACTTTCTCGGATTTGCCAGATATTGGGAGATCACCGCGGGTAGCCCAACCGCAGAAAACGGACGCTGGGTACCCGGCCCGGGCGCGGACCTGTTCGAGGCGCTGGTGGCCGATCTCAGGCAAACCAATGGCCAGGCTGGCTTGCCACTGATCGCCGAGGATCTGGGGGTTTTTCATGAAAGCGTCATTGAACTGCGCGAGCGCTACAATTTACCCGGAATGAAAATCATGCAGTTCGGCTTTTCCGATCCGGCCAACCCGTTTCTGCCGCACAACTACACATCGAATTATGTGACCTATACCGGCACGCACGATAACGACACCGCGCGTGGTTGGTTTGAGTCTGCAAATGAGCAGGAACGAAATTTTGCGCTGCAGTACCTGGGAATTGAGGGAAGCAAATTTTCATGGGACCTGGTGCGCGCCACCTGGGCCTCTGTGGCAGTCTTTGCCATCGCGCCAATGCAGGATCTGCTGGATCTCGGCACCGAAGCGCGCATGAATTATCCCAGTCGATTAGGCGGCAACTGGGAATGGCGAATGCAGACAGGTGAGTTGACGGACGAGCTGGCAGTGAAAATACGCGAACTTAATTATCTTTATAGCCGCTGACCCATTTCACGCATCCCATAATTTCAGATTAAACAGACCAGGGTTGTTGATTCCTGGGTCTGTTTCGTTATTCAGCGAAAACTGTCTCGTCAAGACTACTTGCTGATCAGCTCCAATGCCATAATCACGAGAAATCCAGTAAATAGCATGGCGGTTGAAAAGATGCTGTCTTCTACCTGGATGGCTTCCACCAACAATTCCTCTGCAACCAGATAGATCAACGCCGCCGCCCCGAATGCCAATACAATCGCTAGAACCTGATCCGAGGCACCTTCGAACAGGATGCCGGCAGTAAATGCTCCAACAAGCATCAGCATGGCAACTCCGCTGGTTGTGGCGACTCCCAGCCAGGGATTAGACTTCGCTTTACGGAATTCACCGCCTACGGATAATGTCAGAAAGAAAAGTTCGATCGCTAGGGAAACTGCCAAAAGCGTTCCGACTTGTGGGTCAGCAGAAAAACCAGCGCTGATGATCGCGCCATCCAAAAGAGTGTCGGTCGCGGCTGCTGCAGCCAGCCCCACCGGAAGAGCGTGCTTGCCTTTTGAGTGGCGTTCGGATCTGACGACGAACCATTTCAGCGCGATCATCAACAACCCGCCTGCCGTAAAACCACCTAAAATGCCTGCTATTGTCCCCATTTGATTCGCTTGTGGGATTACTTTTAAAGCGACCGCGGCGATCACGGCTCCAGCGGCAAAATGTTGGATTGCGCTGCGAGCGCGGACGTTCGGTCTCCAAGTGAGGGCAACGAAACCACCAAGTAAGCCGGCGAATGTGGCGGTCAAAACATAGGGCAGGATCAATGTAAGCTGGTCAGACATAACTAAGGACTCTGAAGTTAACTTGGAACGACAGGTTTTTCCCGTTCCGTCAAATTGACGATGATCGCTTGACTAGCCTGGACCAAATCCTGTGGCGAAATGAAGATCTCCTCACCCCATTGACCCGCTCCAACACCGAGAACGGGTTCGCCCATAAGCGAGGCTTCCAGGAACGAGCGAAATCTCTCCGGCTGCCACGAAAAAGGGGGGATCGAGCCGATCACATACCCGGTGGTCTCTTGAACGACTTCGGGCGCGGCCATTCGAATGTCGCGTGAGCCGATAACCTTCTTGAGATGGCCGGAGATGGCTGACTGATCGCCTCCGAGCATCACCAGCACGCGTTCACCGTTACCCGCTTGGAAGATCAGAGTTTTGACAGCCTGCCGTTCATCGAAGTTCAGTACCCTGGCAACTGACGCAGCTCCTTTTTCCGTGCTGGGCGGAAAGGATTTGGCTTCGTAAGGAATGCCAAGCCGATCGAGGTATTCATGGGAAGGAAGTTTCATCAGGATAATTTACCGCCAGGGCTCAAAAACACGAAGGCACTAATCTAAAAAACCTTTGAGCCTTCGCCTCTTTGTGTCTTAGTGGTTATATGTTTCAGTCAATAATTTCAAATTTTCAAACCCTCGCGGATCGCAGCAACAATCTCAGCTGGCGTCTGCATGATATCCACGACCAACGCATCATTGGGTTCTTCAAGTGCCTCGAACTGGCTGGCCAGCATATCCGCGCTCATATAATGGCCCTTGCGTTTCTTCATGCGGGGCTCGATCTGCGCGGAAGCCCCCTTAAGATAAACAAAGTAAACCAGAGCGCCATCGATACTTAAGGTCTTTCGGTACGCCTCTTTCAGCGCGGAGCAGGCCAGTACGACGGACCGATTGCTGAGTGAGTTTTGGATCAACAGATTTCGTAGGGACAGCAGCCATTCGGCGCGGTCTCGATCGGTCAATGGAATCCTATGCGCCATTTTTTCGCGATTGGATTCTGGATGAAAGTCATCCGCGTCGTGAAAATGCCAGCCTAGATCACCGGCCAGCAGTGAGCCGATGGTTGTCTTACCTGAACCCGAGACGCCCATTACGATAATGATCATTTTTTATTCACGTGGTGGACCGCCGCGCTGAACCGGTTGAAGCGCTCGGGGTTGATTTATACACCGATGATATATAAATACCTGTCAATATTAATCCAGCGCCTAGAATTTTAAAGGCGGTTGGCGCTTCGCCAAGAAGAGCGTATGCCAGTGTTGCGGAACCGATCGGTTCAACCAGGCTGGCCGTGGCTACCATGGCAGCCGGCAGATAGCGCAACGCCCAATTATACGTGGAGTGTCCGATGAGTTGCGGCACCAACGCCATCAATAGGATCCATCCGTATGACGGCAGGGCGTAACCGGTCAAAGGCTGACCGGCGATGAAAGTAATACCGATCAACGTCAGAGCGGCCATGCCGTACACAACGAATATATACGGAATCAAGGACATATTTGTGCGCAGTTTGCGGCCGATGACCAGATAGCCGGACACGCCCCAGCCGCCTGCGAGCGCCAGAAAATTTCCCCACATGGCACGTCCTTGCATGGCCTCGGATAACGACGGGCAGGTGAGACCGTTATTCCAGACACAGGCGTCCGACAACCCGATCACGGTTCCCCCTAAAAGGGCCAGCGCCAACCCGACGACGGCTGTGCGTGCCAGGTGCTCTTTGAGGATCACAGGCGATGCCAGCGCCACCCACAACGGTCCGGTGCTCACAAAGACCACCGAACTCGCCACGCTGGTGTATTCGAGCGAACTGATCCAGGTAGCGAAATGGGCGGCGAGGAAGAGCCCGGAGAGCAATGCCAGTAACAAGTCTGCGCGGGTAAGAGATTGCAATTCGTCCCGGTGGCGCGAAAGGGCAATCGGCGCGAGCACCAGGGTGGCGAAGGTTAAACGCAAGGCTGCGATCACGAGCGACGGCGTGTCTTGTTGTGCGTATCGGATGAAGATCGAGGATGCAGAA
>CAYUUJ010000342.1:0-3620 GCA_964447845.1 uncultured Anaerolineaceae bacterium | reverse complement strand
GGCTTCGCCGCGCAGGATCATGCGCATGGCCTGCACTGACTCCTCGACAGTGAGATCGCGGCGCAATTTGACGCCGCGGCCCACAGCCTGCACGAAAGGTTTGAAACTTTCGGCCAAGGCCGGTGCGGAGAGCGCGAGCCTCAACTCGGCCAGCGCGGCTTCCACTTGATCAGGCATGCACCTGCTCCACACCCAGGTTCTGTAACAAAGATTCGACGTCGAACGGAGCGGTCGCTTTTACATTGACCGTGAAGCGCTCGCGCGAGTCGGGTTTCTGATTCAACTCATAGCTGAACCCTTTATATAAACGGTCAAAAAGACTCTTGAGGTCCGCTTCCAGGATGGCAAACGTCTCGAGCGTGTTCGGTGCCAGCAGGCGATCATTGACGATCAGCTGGGCTTCCTGCCCGTTGAACTTCAAGCCGTTCTCTTTTTCCACCAGCCGGGCTGCAATGAGTGCCGAGCGCGCAGCCTGGATCAACTTATCTTCATTCGTGCCATCGAGTTGGGCTTTACGGTTATAGAGCAAACCCAGACGGCCGCTGTTGTTATCGAGGCCGTAATTGGCTTCATGTCCGATCAAGACGATGCCCGGTCCATTATGCACATGCAGATAATCGGCAACATCCACCAACATATCTTCGGTGAGATGTCGTTGGATCCACGAATTGAAGATGCCGGAGAATTCTGTCAGCTTTACGGACCCGGGATCTTCAATATAAAATTTGATGTTGATGTGTTGCAAGTTCATCGATCAGACTCCTCTACAGATTTAACAGCGGCTTGGGCGAGTTTTTGACCGCCAGCAGTTTTCCATAGCAGCTGTGCGCGGCCTCGATCACCAGTTGCGCTTCTTCCACACGGCGGTGCGCCTCTTCCGGCGTATAGGCTTCCCCTGATTTCTCGTGGGCGCGGAAGAAGTATTGACCGAACTTGCCGCCGGCATACTCGTCCCAGAATAGTTTCGTATCGTAGAAGCGGGTGCGGAATTCCTCCACGATGCGGTCCGCGTTATCGGGCACATCGAAGAACTGCTCCTCCACCAGCGTCCTGGCCGCTTTAAGCATGGACGCATAGGCCAGCTCACCGGCCTGCTGATAGGCAGCCTGATCCAACAACACCTGCCCTTCAAAGACCTGGCGCTCGGCCGCCGCGAGACCGAACTCGGCATGCGAGACGACCTCTCCGGCGCACTCGCCGACGCCCATGTCGCCGATGGTGAACTCGCGCGTGTCGCCCCAATCGGTATACAGTGTCGGGTCTTCATCGTGCGTCGGCATGCGCGTGAGATCCTCGACCATGGTCTTGATCTCGACCTTGCCGATGCGCTGAACGAAGGTCCGGAAGGACTCGCCTTTGGCGCGCTCCGCGACGTACCGCCCCGTGAGCCGCTCCACGACCTCGGGAATGCGCTTGGCTGGGACGGCGGCCACTGCCAATCCGTACGAGCCGGCGTTGTGTTCCCACTCGCCGCCCAACACAAGTTGAAAATGCGGAACGGTATAGTTTCCTGAATGGCGGCTGACGCCGTAAAAGCCAAGGTCCGCGATGTGATGCTGGCCGCAGGAATTGAAGCAGCCGCTGACTTTGATATGCAGGCTTTGTACGGCCTCATCCATCGTGTGGCTCTTCTCGGCCATGCGCTGACGAAGCTCGCCGGCCAGGCCGCGTGAGGAGGCGATGCCGAGCTTGCAGGTGTCGGTGCCGGGGCAGGACGTAACGTCCACGATCGTGCCCGCGCCGGGTTGGCCGAGTCCGATCGCCTTGAGCGCCGAATAGACCTCCGGCAGATCGGATTCGCTGATCCAACGCAGCACCAGATTCTGATCGACCGTCGTGCGGATGGTGCCGGTGGTGAAACGGCGGGCGATATTTGCAACATCGCGCAGTTGATCGGCGGTGATATCGCCGAGTGGAAGTGTGATCGTGATCGTCGCATAGCCCGGCTGTTTTTGATGCCAGATGTTGGTGTTGTACCAGCCGTCGAATCCTTCGGGCCGCGCCGCACCGTTCAAAGCCTGCGCGGGGCGCAAAGGTTTTTCATCCAGGGCGTGGATCTCATTTAAGAATGCCGTCCAGCGCGGATCGTGCGGGAGAGTCGCACGCTCCTCGAGCACCAGCCGCTTGAACTCCTCGATCCCGAGTTGCGCCACCAAAAACTTGACGCGGGCGCGGTTGCGGTTCTTCTTCTCGCCCAGCCGGGCAAAGACACGCGAGATGGCTTGCGAGGTGGGCAGCAATTCTTCTTCCGGGAGAAAAGCATCGAATAGCTTGGCCATGTGAGGCACAGTCCCCAGCCCGCCGCCCACGTACAACTCAAAACCGCGCTTCTCGACACCGTTTTCGATCTTCTTCACTGCAATGGCGCCCATGTCGTGCAGGTTTGTCAATCCGCAGGCTTGATCTTTGCAGCCGGAGAAAGCGATCTTGAACTTGCGTCCGAAGTCCTGCACGTCCGGATGGCCGAGCAGGAAATTCGCCAGGCCGTTTACATAGGGTGTGACGTCAAATGATTCCGTGGAGCACACGCCGGAGAAAGGACAAGCCGTCAGATTACGGACCGAATTGCCGCAGGCCTCGCGCGTGGTGATGCCCACCGCAGCCAGGCGTCGCATGAGGGCCGGGGTATCGTCGATGTGAATGAAGTGCAGTTGAAAATCCTGCCGCGTGGTGACGTGCGCGATGCCGTCCGAATATTCCTCGGCCAGCTCGGCCATGACCTCCAACTGCTGCGGGTTCATGCCGCCGAAGGGGATCTTGATGCGCTGCATCCCAGGCGCGTCCCAGACGGTGTTGACACCCTTGGTCAATTCGGTGGAGCTGGACGGGAACGGCAGGTTCTGTGTCTCTTTGCCATCCCAGCGCTGGCCGTTGTCGTAACGCTGACCGTACGCGCCACGGCGCAGGCGGGTTTCGGCGAATAATTTCTCATCCATCTTCCCCTGTTTGCGCAGTTCGATCTCGGTTTCGTAAATGTCGATCTCACGCGCGAGTTCAGGTGGGGTTTCGTTGACCAACTGCTCGCGCCATAAGGAATTGCTGGCTTTCATCGTGACCTCCAGGTCGTTAATTCGTCAGCGGGAATACTCACCACAGATAAACGCGGATAAACACCGATTCTCTGGGTATTCACTGCTAAATCCATCCGAATTAAGTTTTTGTCCATTTTCATCCGTGTTCATCTGTGGTTAAAAAAGGTTACATATCACTGGTAATAAAAAGTCCGGGGGCATCCCGGACCTTATAAAAAAATTTCCGGTGACTGCTTCTCCGCTGGGAGAGCTGTTCACCGGTGTGGCTTAGCTGGGTTGACTGGACTTGTTCTTAGTGGTTAGCCTGCGACTACGCGTTGAGAGCTCTCTGTGTTGTCAGACAACACATACACATACAGGCCACACAAGCGGAAGTCATTGCAACAGTTTTCATCGGCTAATTAATTCCCGTGATTATAGCGGCATTATGCGAAATGTCAATGCTTTTAGTAGACTTTTAACAGGGGAGTTGCCTGACAAATGATGTAGTCTATCCATCACCAAGCCTTCTGCTCTGTTCAGCCCGCGGGCGAACTGCGGGTAAACCGAACCTATTTACTCTCTTCTTCTCCGAACGCGATCACGACG
>CAYUUJ010000341.1:0-3626 GCA_964447845.1 uncultured Anaerolineaceae bacterium | reverse complement strand
GATGACGCGTTCGATCTCGGTCTGGCGGCCGATGACGGGATCGAGTTTCTTTTCCTCAGCCTTGGAGGTGAGGTCGGTGGCGAGTTGATCGACGAGCGGGGTTTTGGGACCTGCGGCGGCGCCTGTACGCGATTCGCGTCCGGAGCCGGAGGCAGGCGCGGGGGCGGAGGCCGATTCGTTCAACACCCGGCGGGTCTGCCGGCGGATCTGGTCGGCTGTCACGCCCAATCTACGCAGAACTTCCATGGCGGTGCCTTCGACGCGCACCAGTCCGAGCAGGATGTGCTCGGTTCCAATGTAATGATGGCCGAGGCGGCGTGCCTCGTCCACGGCGTATTCGAGGACTTGCTGGGTGTCTGGAGCCAGCTCGATCTTATCGGGATCGAAGCGGCCTTCGTTGGCAGCCACGCGTTCGATGATCTCGCGCACGCGATCTGAACTCATCCCCAACTCGCGCAAGACACGGCCGGCCACGCCCCCTTCTTCGTCCATCAAACCCAACAGCAAATGCTCGGTGCCAATGTTGTTGTGGCGGGCGCGTTCGGCTTCCTGATGAGCCAGACTTAGGACGCGCCTTGCTCGTTGTGTAAAACGTTCCATGCCAGCCATAAAGTGTTTCTCCTGAACCTGATAGGCAGAAACTGCTATCTTTGGTGATTCTACCAAACAAAGGAGGCAGCCATGTGTATGAGAAAGATTAGAGTTTGTTTAAATCCGATTTATTAAGGTTCAATACCGTGTCAAGTTTCAGGTATCACGTGTCAAGTCTTCGACCGCCGTTTTCCGGTCACCTTGCGCTTTTATTAGGATTCAACCCGACACCCGACACCTGACACCTGACACTTTTCTCACCGATTATCACCATCCCCCTGAATCTTACCGCGCGCCTGCCGGTCAAGTAATTTCGCCAGGTTCTGTTCGGCAATTTCATCCAGGGATAGTTCCAATTCGGTGGCCACCTGGGCTAAATACCACAGAACGTCCCCCAACTCGGCTTTTAACATATCGCGTTCGGTTTCACCGATCTCGCCGTTCTTGTCACGGAAGATCTTTTTGATTTTGCCCGCCACTTCGCCGGCTTCATTCGTCAAGCCTAGCGTGGGGTAAATTACTCCGTGCCCGATGGAGGGGTATTTGGCGGTCGAGCGGGATTGGGTTTGGTAATCTGAAAAGTTCATAGTATTCCTTGATTTGGTGATCTTTTCTTTAGCACGCGGATAACACGGATTGCACGGAAAAGGAGCGGATTTTTATTAAAAATTTTCCGTGTAATCCGTGTACAGAAGGGGTTTTACAGAGTGTGTCGGATCTGACTTGCAATTTTATCCAACGCTTCACGTGCAGGCAGGTCCCTGTATCCCGGACCAAATTTAAATCCAAAGCCGTCGCCTTTGAAGCGCGGGATGACGTGTAAATGCGCGTGGAAGACGTCCTGACCCGCAGCTTCACGGTGCGCGAACACCAGGTTGACGCCTTCACATTTTATGCCGGTGGACGGCAGGTTTAATGCGATGCGCTGGGCGACCTGGAATAGGTGTCCGCCGATTTCCGGCGCGAGATCGGCCAGGTCCGCGGCGTGGGCTTTAGGCACGACCAATAAATGACCCGGGTTGATTGGCTGGATGTCCATAAAGACCGTGCAAAGTTCGTCTTCGTATACCTTGCTGGCTTCGGCGCGGCCGGCGATGATCTCACAGAAGATGCAGTCTGCCATATTTCCTACTTCGCCTCACTAAGTTCATTGACGAGCTTTTTCCAAAACCCGTCCCTTTCGCCCGGCACGAAGGGAGTATACAAGGTCAATCTGTCCGCGATATCGGTGTAGCGTTTCTTCAATTCCACGGCTAGATCTGTTTCACTGCTAACCAGGCAAAATTCGTTCAACATCTCATCGCTGATCAACGCGGACATTTCGCTCCACTCGCCGCGCGCCGCATGCGCGGACAACATCTCCGCGGTATCCGTCCAGCCGTGCAATTCCATGACGGGACGATATGACGGCGTGGAGGCATAGAACGCGATCTGCTGGCGGCAGGATTCCCGTTCTTCAGGCGAAGTCGCCACAAAGGCCGTCACCGATACTTGTGTTTTTTGCTTTTTGTTTTTTCCTTTTTTCGCTCCCTCTTCGATCGCAGGCAGAATGACTTCATTCAAATAACGCAAACTGTGAAATGGGTGGACATGAAAACCCTCACAAACTTCACCCGCCAGCATTGCCAGGCCGGTATTCACGCCCGCAATGTAGATGGGGATCAGTGATTCTCCACCACTCACTCCCCTCTCCATTTCGTACTCTGAAATGGGGAGGGGCCGGGGGAGGGGCCCCGGGTTGAAGAACGGCGACATCAACGTGATCTTGTAATACTCACCGCGGAAATTAAGTTTTGTCCCGTTCTGCCAGCTATCCCAGAATGCGTGTATGACCTGGATCTGTTCGCGCAGTTTGCCCGTCACGGAATCAGGCCACGGCATGCCGAACCTGCGTTCGACGTGCGCTTTGACCTGCGTGCCAAGTCCGAGCATAAAGCGTCCACCGGATTGCGCGGCCAGGTCCCAGGCGGTGTAGGCCAGCGTGGCCGGGGAGCGCGCGAAAGATACTGCAATGGCAGTACCGAATTGCAAATTCTTTGTATGTTCAGCGATCAACGTACAGGGAAGAAAAGGATCGTGCTGAGTCTCCTGGGTCCATAAAGCCGAGAAGCCGATCGCCTCCGCGGCTTTGGCGAGCGCAGGGACGTCTTTCAGCGGGAGGGGCGGCAGCGCGGCGTCAAATTGCATATTTTGTTTTTTTACCGCGAAGACGCGAAGAACGCGAAGTTAATTCTCATTTTTTCTTCGCGTTCTTCGCGTCTTCGCGGTTCATTATTCCGATAAAAGATAAGCCAGGATCCAATTCGTCGTCGCCACCAACGCATCCGTGTGCGTACGTTCGTAGTTATGCGACGCGTCCACGCCCGGGCCGATCAGCGCGACTGCCACGTCGCCGCCCGCGCGCCAGAAAGCCTCGCCGTCCGAGCCATAATACGGATAGATATCAACCTTGTACGGAATCTTGTGCTCATCCGCCAGCGCCCGCAATTTCTGACTCAGTCCATGATGATACGGTCCGCCGCTGTCTTTGACGCACAGCGTGACGTGAAATTCATCGGATGCCTGTCCCTCCCCCACCGCAGCCATATCCACGGTGACCAGCTCGTGCACCTCCGACGGGATGCCGGCCGACGCGCCATGCCCCACCTCTTCGTAATTGCTGATGTGGAAGAAGACGGTCTGCACGGGACTTTGACCTGCATCCGTCATGGACTTGATCGCGGCCAGGAGGGTCGCCACACAGGCCTTGTCGTCGATGTGACGCGAGCGGATGAAACCGTCCGTCAGCTCGACGCGCGGGTCGAACGAAACAAAATCCCCCACCTCGATCCCCAGGGCGCGTACGTCTTTTGGATTGGAAACACGGGCGTCCAATCGAACTTCCATGGTCTCGTCGCTGCGAGTGGTCTCATTGACCTTTCCTCCATGCACGTGACCGGAGGCCATTGTCAGCAGGACGGAACCGCGCACGCCGCGGCCGCCGCGCGTATGCACCCGGCAGACCTCGGTATCGACCGCGTTCCAGCTCAGCCCGC
>CAYUUJ010000340.1:0-3633 GCA_964447845.1 uncultured Anaerolineaceae bacterium | reverse complement strand
GTCGGCGCGGGTTGTGGCAGCGCGGGTGCCGCGAAGGGGGAGTCGTATACGCCGGGTTGAGGTTGAAAAGGAGTGGGGCTGGGAGTGCCTAATTCAACGGGACCAGGATTCAGGTCCGGGAGGGAAGCGCAGGACGTTATCAATGGCAGGAAAATGATCAGACGGAGAAACGTCACCCCGATCGATTTGCCATCTGGAGTCCTTGAATGAGGCATACATTGATTCTACCAAACCATCGCCGGTTCACCCGGTCAAAACTGTTACAATTAATGGCTCCCATGCTGATATTTATCACGGTTTTGATCTTGTTCCTGACGGCACTGGCCTTGGTGGTTCTGCGGTTAACTCAGCCAGGATTCCGATATTTCTGGTTGACAGCCGTCGGAGGTGCACTGCTCGCCTGGCTGGCCACATGGTTATGGTTGGTGCAACAGCCGATCGCATTGGCATTGCCGGTCTGGCAGCCCCCCACTTTGTTCAAAGATTCACCGAGCTTTCTGGCCGACGGGCTGTCCTGGGCATTCGCGATCAGCCTCTCGACTCTGGGATTATCCGTCCTGGTGACGACCGTGGCTCGACAAAATTATTCCGAGCCGCTACCCTGGGCCGGTACCCTTACTTTAACCGGCCTGGGTTTACTGGCCGTTACAGCCAACAATCCGTTGACATTGGTGCTCGTGTGGGCCGCGATCGATCTGACCGAGTTGATCACTTTGCTGCGTTCCACGGATGGACCGATCGCAGGCGAACGCGCCGCACTGGCTTTTTCAACGCGGGCAGCCGCCATCGGTCTGTTGCTGTGGGCGAACGGTGTCAGCATCGCTGCCGGCGGCCAACTTGACTTTGTTTCCATGCCACCCTCGGCCGGGGTATATATACTCCTGGCAGCCGGCTTGCGATTGGGAGTCCTGCCGCTCCATTTGCCGTATCCATCAGACTCCAGATTACGACGCGGATTCGGAACAACCCTGCGAATGGTTTCAGCTGCCTCCAGCTTGATCGTGCTGGCGCGCATCCCACCGGAAAGTATTGTCCTGCCGATCACGCCCTTGCTCCTGATTCTCACGACGCTTGCGGCGATGTATGGAGGTTGGATGTGGCTGCGTGCACCCGATGAACTCGCCGGTCGCCCATTTTGGATGATCGGGATGGCAGGTCTGGCAATCGCAGCCGCTCTACAGGGCAATCCCAGTGGAGCCACCGCCTGGAGTTGTGGATTACTTCTTTGCGGCTCCGCGTTATTCCTGGCATCGATCCAGATAAATTGGCTCCACCGCGTTCTGTTGCTGTGCGCCTGGGGTTTGTCCGCGCTTCCTTATTCGATCACCGCCAGCGGCTGGCTGATCAACACGGGGACATTCTGGCCAGCCATACCTTTCCTGTTGATCGCCCAGGCATTTCTTCTTACCGGATTTATCCGGCATACATTGCGCACTGGTACGCGCGAAACAATGGACGCGCAACCCGGCTGGGTGCGGAGTGTGTATCCCGCCGGAATAATAGTGATCTTATTGACCGTGCTGTTGCTCGGTATCTTCGGCTGGCAGGGCGCCGGACAATTTGGAGCCTTGCCATTTGGCATCGCTGCCTCCATTTTTAGCATTGGCTTGTTATGGGCCGGCCCTCGTTTTCGCGTCCTCAACCCGTCGCGCGCACACTGGCTGCGGCCCACAGCAGCCGCGTGGTACGAGGGTTTATTCCGCACTTTTTCAAATTTCGACCAGGTACTGGGTCGTCTGAGCCGGGCGATCTCGTCAACGCTGGAAGGTGACGGCGGAATTATGTGGGTGTTATTATTTTTAGCATTGTTCGTTTCATTCATGGTCCAGGGCAGACCTTGAAATGTCTTTGACAATTTTTTCCTGGGTGGCGGTGGTCGTCCTGGCCGCTGCCTCTGCCGGAATACTGGTCAATAGGGATTGGCGTTGGTGCCTTGCCCTGCTGGCCGCACAATATCTGGCTGCCTTCTGGCTCGTGACTCAACACTGGCCGATCGGTATGGCTGCCGTTAAGCTGGTGACAGGTTGGATGGCGATCGCAGCCCTGGGTATGACCCGTCTGGGTGTATCCCAAGCAGAGGATAACGAAGAATCGTTTTGGCCGCAGGGAAGAACCTTCCGCCTGTTTGGCGCAGCAATTATGGTGGTGATCGCCGTCGCTGCCGGGCCGCGCGTCGAAGCATTGAATCCCGGGGTGGGTCTGCCGGTCATCATCGGGAGCTTGCTGCTGGTAGGAACCGGTTTATTGCATCTCGGTATCACTTCACAAATCCTGCGCGTGGTGATCGGACTGCTGACGGTTTTGTGCGGCTTTGAGATCATATATGCGGCGGTCGAATCTTCGATCCTGGTGGCAGCCCTTCTGGCTTTAACGAATCTGGGCCTGGCTCTGACAGGCTCCTATCTCTTGATCAACTCGTTCCCTGCGGAAACAGAGCAGGATTTGATATGAGCGCGCCGGCGTTATGGATCCTACTGCCTCTGATCGCCGGCGGGATAACCATTTTGATTCCCGGCCAGCGATTGAAAACCCTGCTTGGCGGAATCACTGCGTTATTCCTGAGCGGACTGGCCATCGCCATACCTATCGATACGGCGATCTTGTTCGGTCCGCTTTCGATCAAGATCGCACCGAGCGTTCAGATCCTCGGCCGCAATCTGGTCCTTAGCCAGGCGGATGGTTCATTGCTCGTCATCCTTTATGGACTTGCGGCAGTCTGGTTTTTTTGCGCCGAAGCAGCTGACGTCGCCGATCGACTGATCCCATTCGGGTTGGCGATCATCGCCCTGCTGGTCGCATCGATCGCGGTCGAGCCTTTTTTGTTCGCCGCAATTTTTATCGAGATCGCAGTCCTGCTCGCCATCCCGCTGCTATCACCCATGGGTCACATGCCAGGCCGGGGCGTCGTGCGGTTCCTCATCCATCAAACATTGGCAATGCCGTTTATCCTGATGGCAGGCTGGATGTTGGCCGGGGTCGAGTCGAGTCCGGGTGACCTGGCTTTGACGATCCAATCCGCGACCATGCTCGGGATGGGGTTCGCCTTCCTGCTGGCCGTCTTCCCTCTTAACAGTTGGATCCCGTTACTTGGCGAAGAGGCCTCACCGTTCGTGGCAGGTTTTCTGTTCTGGGCGCTGCCGACCATCACGATCATTTTCGGGATGGGATTCCTCGACCGGTATACGTGGTTGCGCTCTGCCTCGCAACTTACGAATGCCATGTCCTTGGCGGGTATTCTGATGGTGGTCACAGGTGGATTATGGAGTGCGTTCCAGCGGCACGCCGGACGGATCATGGCATATGCAGCCATCGCTGAGACCGGCTTTGTTATGATGGCATTAAGCGTACAACCGTCGTCAACATCCTTGGAAATAATTTTCCTTCACCTGATCCCGCGCGGTCTTGGATTAACGATCTGGGCGCTGGCACTTTCCATACTAAAACAGCATCGAGGATCGTTGGAGTATGCGGACCTGACGGGCATCGCTCGAGCTTTTCCACTGGCTTCGGGTGCATTGGTGCTGGCACAGCTCTCCTGTGTTGGTTATCCGCTTCTGGCGGGCTTTCCGGCGCGCCTGGCCTTGTGGGAAGGACTGGCGGGTGGATCGCTCGGTCTGTCATTCTGGTTATTGG
>CAYUUJ010000339.1:0-3640 GCA_964447845.1 uncultured Anaerolineaceae bacterium | reverse complement strand
CGGGCATCTCATCTGCTCGGAAGATATGATACCGATCCAGATCGCGCTCGATGGCGTAGCCTTTGTCGTCGTAACGCATCTCTTCACAGACAGCATATCCCAGAGCCTGGGTCATGCCGCCTTCGATCTGGCCGGAAGCTGTCAGTGGATTGACGATCACCCCCGAATCGACCGCCATTACCAGATTGTCCACCGTCACCTGGCCGGTCTCAGTGTCCACGGTCACTTCAGCGAATTGCGCTGCGAACGGCGGCGGTGAAACCGGTGAGACATAGGAAGCCACGCCCATGATCTGTTCCTGTTGATCTTTATGCAGAGAGTGGAGTGCGATCTCGGTGAAAGGTACAGTGCGACCATCCGGAGTGATGGCTTGTCGATCCGATAGGATGATCCCCGAGTGATCCTCCAGCTTAAGCATCATCGCCGCACGAACTTTGATGCGCTCGGCGACGATCTGCGCGGCGTGCACGGCGGCGGTTCCGGAAATATAGGTGGTGGACGACGCGTAGGCGCCTTTGTCAAAGGGTGTAAAGTCTGTATCCGATGAATATGTGATCACATCTTCAAGCGGCACACCGAGCACCTCGGCGGCCATCTGCGCGATGACCGTATCCGACCCGGTGCCGAGGTCTGTTGCGCCGACCAGCAGGTTGAACGAGCCATCGTCGTTCATTTTGATGGAAGCTCCGCCCATATCAAGATAAGGGATGGCGGTGCCTTGCATGACCATCGCGACACCAATTCCTTTTTGTTTTTTGCTTTTTGCATTTTGCGAACGCCACTCCTCATTCCCATATTTGCTGTCCCAACCGATTGCGGCTTTGCCTTGTTGGACGCATTGTTCCAAGCCCACAGTATTGACGATCTCCGGGCGCGGTTCGCGGCCTTCATTCCAGGCGGTCGAGAACGGATGGTATTCGCCCGGTCGGATGGTGTTCTTCAAGCGAAAATCAAGTGGATCCAATTTGAGCGCCCGCGCGATCTTCTCCATATGCCGTTCAACCGGCCAATATCCTTGCGGCACACCATAGCCGCGGAAGGCGCCGGCCGGCGGTGTGTTGGTATAAACCACGTCTGCATAAAAACGAATATTCGGGGTTTTGCGATACTGGCCGTCACCTACATACAAAGCCATCGCTTTATGGCCGGTATTACCTGTCACGGTCAACGCGTGGCATCCGAGTGCGCCGGTATCGGAGAGCGCATACATTTCGTTGGCCGTAATGGTCCCATCGCGCATGACGCCGGTTTTCATCTTGATCTTCATGGGGTGACGTGAGCGCGCGCCGATGAATTCTTCTTCACGCGTATACTCATAGAGCACGGGCCGTTTTGTTGCGATCGTCAGATGCGCGGGCACGTCCTCCATCAATACTTCCTGTTTACCGCCAAAGCCGCCGCCGATGCGCGGCTTGATGACACGGATGCGTTTGATGGGCAGGTCAAGCACCGGGGCCAGCATGCGGCGTACATGGAATGGGACCTGGGTCGAAGTCCGTATGACAAGCCGGTCGTCTTCGTCCCAATAGGTCACACACACATGCGGCTCGATCGAGACCTGCTGAACCTTCGGTACTTCATATTCGCCTTCGAAAATTTCGTCCGCCTCGGCGAAGCCTTTATTCACATCGCCTATGTCGATCCGAATGTGCGCGGCCAGGTTGCGGGCCGGATCCGAATCCGCGAAGTTAACAAATTCCGGTTCATCGTGAATGCGAACCGCCCCCGGGTCCATCGCTTGGGAAGAGTCGAGGATCGCCGGCAGCATTTCGTAGTCGACCTCTATCAATGCGAGAGCCTTATCGGCGATCTCGATCGTTTCCGCCGCGACCATCGCCACACGGTCGCCTACAAAACGCACTTTATGATCGAGCGAGAATGTATCCAACGGTCCGGGGATCGGATCGGACTGCCCGGCGGTCGAATACACCACACGCGGTATATCCTTCCACGTAAGCACTGCAGCCACGCCAGGCAATTCTTTGGCTTTGCGGGTGTCTATATTTTTGATGCGCGCATGTGCATGCGGCGAACGCAGCACACGCGCATACAACATCCCGCGCATATCGATATCCGCAGTGAAGGCCGGCTTGCCTTGCACCAGCTTGACCGCGTCCACTTTCTTTTCCGGTTTGCCGACGGTTCGATAGGGAGAAGTCTCCGGCGTCATGATGACTTTGGGCATGACGCGCGTCTGCACACTCAAGGTCTCGTTCATCCCGGACCCTTGGACTGGTCCCTGACCCTTAGGCAGGATCCACTCCCCAGCCTCTTCTGAGAGCGGCGTGTCGCCGCGTAAAACGGCCGCGGCGCGCAGGATGGCCTGCACGGGTTTGAGATAACCGGTGCAGCGACACAGCACGCCTGAAAGCGCTGCGCGCACTTGATCTTCACTTGGATTTGGTTTTTTTTCCAAAAGTGATTTTGCAGCCAGGATCATGGCCGGTGTGCAATAACCGCACTGGATCGCGCCGGTTTCTACGAAGGCTAATTGCAGGGGATGCAGGCCACCCGTTTTTTTCCAACCTTGCTCGGGATGCTCACCCAATATTTCAACGGTGACGATATCGTGGCCTTCCGCCTGGGCGGCCAACATGGAGCCGGCGTTGACAGGCTTGCCGTCCAGCAAGATTGTGTCTGAGCCGGCGAGACCCATTTCATCGCCGAATTTGACGCTGAAGTAACCGAGCCGACGTAATGCGGCCAGCAGGGTTTCGGAGGGGAAGGAATCGAGGGAGTGTTCCTGGTCGTTTATTCTAAGAGTGAGTTTCATGTTTCTCCTGAAGAGAAAGAACGGGCCGCGGATTACACGGATTGCACGGAGTTTTTCGGAAAGAACTTGAAAATCTATTCCGTCAACCGTTTACGCACTTTTTCCCGCAATTCGTCGATCACTCTCTTGTGACCGTGGACATCTTTGTAATACCAAACATCCCAGCCATTGGCCGGCGCGTTCATCAGGGACTTCGCCACGCCGTGGATGGAACCGGTTAAATCCTTGCAGCGGATATGACCATTGGCCAGGATTGTCGCAGTGACTCCATTTCCCGAGAGGTAGAGTCGCTGGCCGGGCTTGAGTAATCCATTTTCAACCAGCGACCCAAACGGGACGCGCGGCAGTTTTTGTTTCTCTACATTTACGGTCTCATCATTGGCGGGTATGACCGCATCGATGCGCTTCTGTGCGATCTTGATGTAATTCTTCTGGCTCTCAATTCCAATGAAGTGGCGGCCTAATTTTTTTGCCACCACCCCGGTGGTTCCGGTGCCGAAGAATGGATCCAGGATCACATCTTTTACCTTGGAAGCCGCCATGATGACGCGATATAGCAAGGCCTCCGGTTTTTGTGTCGAGTGAGCTTTTGTGCCGTTGGATTTCACGCGCTCCGGGCCGGTGGCAAGAGGCAGGGTCCAATCGGAGCGCATTTGCAGATCGTCGTTCAAGGCTTTCATGGAATGATGGTTGAACGTGTACTTCGTGCCTTTTTTCTTTTGCGCCCAGATCATGGTTTCGTGGGCGTTGGTAAAGCGCACGCCGCGAAAATTCGGCATCGGATTATTCTTGATCCAGATCACATCGTTCAGGATCCAGAAACCCAGGTCTTGCAAGATGGTTCCAATACGGAAAATATTGTGGTAA
>CAYUUJ010000338.1:0-3641 GCA_964447845.1 uncultured Anaerolineaceae bacterium | reverse complement strand
ATGTGAGCGGGCGATCAGTGTGCGTTATGCTGTGGCAGCCAAAATCTGACTGGAATATTTCGATTGTGTCATCCTGAGGAAGCTGAGCCCGAAGCGAAGCTACGGGCTGCGACCGAAGGATCTCTTTGCAGCCGAGAGGAGATTCTTCGCTCCCGGCTCCCTTCGGGAGCCTTTGACCCTCGCTCAGAATGACACAATTAGAACGGAATCGTGTCAGTTCATCTCTTTACCAGCATATGTTTCTCTATCGGAACCCAGTGTTTGAAACATTCAAACAAGCCGAGCCATTGTTCGAAGGTCAATTCCGTGGGAGTGGCATCCTGTGGAATACGCAGCTCTTTCAAGAGACGCTTCCATTGTTCATAAGTAAAGACCGGCTTGAAGATCAACTTAAGGCTCTTCCTCCATCTCCCAAAGCCATAGAGAATAAAATCACGATACAGGCTGCGATCTTTCTCTTTTATCAGGGGCAAGGCGCGTCTCTTGATATGCAGCAGCGCCGGCTCCACATGCGGCGCAGGTTCGAAATCCCACCTGCGCAATGCGCGCAGGATCTGAAGGTCACAAAACGGCTTGGCGAGGATCGAGAACTGCGTCTCTTTTGAGCAGCCTGCAAATTTCTCGGCGGCTTCCTTCTGCATCACCAACCAGGCTTCGCCTGCCATAGGCGGCGCATACAGGATCTTGCGTACGATTTGTGCCGTGATATGAAATGGGATGTTGCCGAATATTTTATATTCGCGATCGGAGATGTGATACTGCAGGAAGTCCCTTTCAATGATCTCCACATTATGCACGCCTCGAAACTGTTCATGCAGTTGGCCTGCGAGCCTGGGATCCATTTCTATGGCAATCACCTTGCCTGCGGTGCGGGCCAGCTCGGCGGTGATGATCCCGCGCCCGGGGCCGATTTCGTAGACGACGTCCGAAGGCCCGATGCTGCTTTGGCTGACCAGCGAACGGACGAGCTTTGAACTTATGAGGAAGTTCTGTCCCGGGATATTTTGATGGTGCGGCTTTTTTGCCATGTTTCACCTCTTTCATTTGAAGTGGTGAAACGAAAACGCGAGGCAGGACCGGTCTCCCAGTCACAGCCTCGCATTAATAGCAAAAGCCATGAATCCGCCTGCTCAGCGCTGATTCATGGCATATACGTACGTGTGGAAAATTGAATTACGTGGGAAATTCGCCGCGAATTAGACGGGTAGGCGTGGGGACCTGTCCTGATTTCGTTCGCGGATTCGAATCAACATAATGAGTGCGAGTATATTCATATTACAGGGAATTGTCAACGCACAGAGCCCGGGTGTTCCGTGCAATCCGCCGGAGCCATGCCGCGAAAACGGAAAGAGTATAATCCGGCTACATATCAATGCACGCAGGTTCCCGCCTGGGAAGGATCTTCGCATGTCCGATACATTGACCATCACCAAGAGCCAGACAGGCAAAATCACGCTGCTGCATCTGGCCGGCGTGCTGAATGCTCAAAGTGAAAACACACTGTTGGATGCCGCGCGTGCCGCGCATGCAGATAATCCGCATGCCCTGGTGATCGACTTTACGGACCTGGAGATGATCATGAGCGCGGGCTTGCGCGCCCTGCAGAATATTTATAAGCTGTATACGCCGCATGCCGAGCCGGAGGAATGGGAGGCTGCGCATCCCGGCGAAGTGTATAAATCGCCGCGTCTAAAATTTGCAGGCGGGGCTCCGCAAGTCCATTACGTGCTGAGCCTCTCCGGTTTTCTGCACAACATCCCCATCTATCCCACACTCCAGGAAGCCCTGCAGTCCTTAGAGGCTTGAATAGGCTATCTCCTGCTGGCAGGCGGCGCGGAGTTCAGCGGACGCATGTCCGAGCCGGATCTGCGCGCGCTGGAACTGGCCGGCGGGTTCGATGCACCGGTCCGAATCATTCCCGCCGCGGCTGCGCCGGATAACAATCAAAAACGCGCCGGGAATAACGGTGTAAAGTGGTTTCAAAGCCTGGGCGCGAAGGACGTGGACGTGGTCTATGTGATCGACAAAGCCAGTGCGGACGATCCCGCGCTGGCCGCTTCGCTGCGGAGCGCGCGTCTGATCTATCTGCTCGGCGGTTTCCCGCGTCATCTGGGGGAGACGCTGGCGGGCAGTCTGGCATGGGAAGCCGCGCTGGAGGCGCATCAGGCGGGTGCGGTGATCGCGGGCAGCAGCGCCGGTGCGATGGTGTTGTGCCCGGATTATTATGATCCCTACGAACAAAAACTCTTGAAGGGCTTGGGCATGCTGCCCAATTCGTGCGTTCTTCCGCATCACAACAAATATGGAAAAGGCTGGGCTGCGCAGTTGACTCAACGCTTGCCGGCTTCCGTGCTGATCGGCATCGATGAGCAGACCGGGATGATTTCATCGACTGCGCTTCGACACCTTCGGCAGCGCGGCGAAATATCTGGCATAGAATGGACGGTATACGGCGCGGGGGCGGTCACGCTCTATCGTGGCGGGCAGGCCCAACATCACGTGCGCGGCGGATCATTCGTTCTTTAAGAAACCATTATGGATACAGAGCTTAAGATCACAGTCGAGCAGGTCCAGGCCGGCCTCCCGGTGACTGTGTTCCATTTAAGCGGCTGGCTGGACGCGCAAAGCGAAGACCAGCTTTTGCAGGCGGCGCGCCAAAGTTATGAGCAGGGCGCGCGTTTTATCCTTCTCAATCTAAGAAGAATCAACACGCTCACCAGCGCGGGCATGCGCAGCATCCAGAAGATCTATAAGATCTATACGCCGCAAGGACACGAATACAAAGTGGCGCACGTCAAGATCTGCGAATCCCCGCCGCAGATCCATCATGTGCTGGGCATCACCGGCTTCCTGCAGAACATACCCGATTATGAAAGCCAGCAGGCCGCGCTCGATTCATTCCAGGGCTGAAGCGCTCGCCCAGCTTAATAATCTCTCAGCCATTCGTAATCCGCCTGTAAGGAAGATTCGTCCGGGCTGGACCATCCAGTCGATACCATGAGATTTTGGTGGATCGCACCCCTGCTGGTCCTGGCGACCGGATGCACGACTCCCGTCGCCCGGACGGAATCGACTATGACGGACTCCGCCTCCCTTCCGGACCTTGGGCCGGCTCCCGAGTTGACCAACGAGGTCTGGCTGAACGTGGACGCGCCGCTGCGCCTGGCCGACCTGCGCGGCCAGGTGGTGGGTCTCGAAATGTGGACTTTCGGCTGCATCAACTGCCAGCACGTCATGCCGTCGCTGAAGGAATGGCACGGCAAATACAAAGACCAGGGCTTTGTGCTGATCGGCAATCATTATCCCGAGTTCGATTTCGAATCCGATCTGGAGAACCTGAAAGCTGCGGTTGCCGGGAACGACATTCAATATGCCGTGGCGATTGATAATGAAGGCCACACCTGGCGGGCGTACAATAATCACTACTGGCCGGTGATCTATCTGATCGATAAACGCGGCCACCTGCGTTATGTCCACATCGGTGAAGGCGCGTATGCTGAAACCGAGGCTGCTATTCAGGCTTTACTGGCTGAATCTTATTAGCTTGATCTTTGTACACGGACAACACGGGGTTTCACGGAAAGGCTTTTTTTAAAACGCTCTTTTCCGTGTTTTCCGTGGAATCCGTGTACAAGACGTTT
>CAYUUJ010000337.1:0-3647 GCA_964447845.1 uncultured Anaerolineaceae bacterium | reverse complement strand
GTGGGGGTTGCCCACTTCTCGATGCTTCCAGTCTTAGTCGTGCAGGTAATATTTTAGCACAGAGGCATTAAAGGCGCAAGGTTCAAGTATATAATATCGCCCATGTTTGACCGAGACTTTGCCAAAGCTGCTTTGCGCGGGGAGCCCTCCTACGTCTGGCGGGCGGGCCAGCAGCGGCGGTTGGAAATGATCGTCCGGGCCGCCGGGGAACGCGTCCACGGGCGCGTGCTGGAGAACGGCTGCGGGGTGGGAATGTACGTCGAGAAGCTGGCAGGTCTCGGGTCCCGCGTGACCGGTTTGGAGGTCGACTTCGAGCGCGCCGCCGAAGCCAAAGTCCGCTCGGAGCAGATCGTCAATGCGACAGGCGAGTCGCTCCCCTTCCCGGCCTCAAACTTTGACTTGATCCTGAGCCATGAGGTGATCGAACACGTCAGCGATGATCGCCAGTCGGCAGCGGAGATGGTCCGCGCGCTCAAGCCTGGAGGACGGATCGTCTTGTTTTGCCCCAATCGCGGCTATCCGTTCGAAACACACGGTATTTATTGGCGCGGCAAATACCATTTCGGCAATAAGCTTTTTGTAAACTATTTGCCGCGCGCCTGGCGCGACCGGCTGGCACCGCACGTGCGCGCTTATTCGCGCCTCGATCTTGAGAAGTTATTTGCAGGTCTGCCGGTTCGCTTTATTGAACGAACGATCATCTTCGGCGCGTACGATAACCTCATTGCCCGATTTGGCGGCCTAGGCAAAATCCTGCGAGCCGCGCTCCAATATCTGGAGAAGACACCGCTGCAAAGCCTGGGCTTGTCTCATTTCTGGGTGGTGGAGAAAACGAAATGACCAATACGGAACCGCGGGGATGCGGAGTTTTTAAAGAATTTCTTTGCGAACTCCGCGTCTCCGCGGTAAATATTTTAATAATAAAGACTTGAGTTAAATTATTACGGAGGCGGGCCGCCTTGCGGGATACAAGCCAATTGCTGCGACCCTGGCGGCATCTGACACGTTCCGATGAGCACGCCGGTTTGCGTATTAATTGTACAAGCCGCATTCAAGGTCAGATCCACGCAGGCGGTGAAAGCTTCTTGCGGAGGTTGCCCGCCACCCGGAGCTCCAGGTTGGGTCTGGACCTCTTGAGCAGGCTGACCACCCAGTCCATCCTGACCGCCGATCGGCTCATGGATCGAATTCGTGCCGCGATAGCAACCGACCACATATGGAAATTCGTGGGTGGCATGATAGTGATACATCTCCACCATCTGGCCATCCCATTCGATCATATGCGTATGGCCGTGACATTCATCCAGGTCGGCGTTGGTCAACTCTCCGCCATCTTCGCCATAGTAACCATAAATGCCAAACCCGTCGAACGCGTAGCCCATCAATGCCGAGTGGCCCGCGCTGGTATCTTCCAGGCAGGAACTCAAGCTATGGTAATGATATAAGCCTGCATTTTGAGGATGTCCCTGACAACTGTCCTGCGCTTCGTTCGCAGGAGCGTCGCGGCCATTCGCGTCGAAGGCATTGAAGATCAAGACGCCGGAAAGCATGATACCCACTTCTCCTCCAACACAGGAGGCTTGCGGTGCGAGCGCGGGATTGGCGGACAATTCGAGCCTCACCGATTGCTCTTTTATGGAATTCGGGTTGCGATCCACCTGATACGCGTCGTCATTGGGACTGATCGGATAATTGCCGGTCGGGTGATCGGGCAGGTCGTTGCTTTGAAATACGCGCGTATCTGCCTCAACGGTGATCGTAAACTCGTGCGGCCATTCGACCGCGCCATCCACGATCAACTTTTTGGTCAGATCCCAGGTGCCGTCGCCGTTCAGCCAGGCAGCAGTCTCCTGCGCGCCATTGCCGCTAAATTGAGCCATACACGACCAAACATGATCGCGCTGCGGGCTGGTGGATATTTTCTGATTGCCCAAGGTCAGACGGGTCAGATCGACCTCTGAATGATGTTCTGCAATTGTCACCGTAGGCGGCAATTCAGCGGCTGGAGGCACGGAGGCATCTGGTTGAGTCGCTGTGGGTTCCGGCAATCCGGATTCGACAGCAGGAGTAGGTGAGACCGGCTGGCATGCTGTCAGAAACAGAACCAATATGATAACGAACACCATCGAAAGTTTGGCTGTCTTTTGGATCATTCCATTGGCTCCCGAAAATCATAAATTCCATCCCGGAATTCCCATTTGGATTTGCAGTTTGGGCAGAGAAGATACCCATTTTTCTCTGCCAACGGGGTGTGCTTGCACTGAGGGCATTTGAAATATTCGACCACATTTAAATGTGTGAAACCGCTGCGCTTCGACACGGCTGCGCCTGTCAGCGCGGCCTCGTCTTTCCGAGCTCGTACGAAAACGCTCGGAGTTAACTGAAATATTCCGCCGGTCGATTGCAAAATCGAATCCAGGAAAACCAGGATGGAGGTCGGGATCAGGCGTTTTAAAAACCCAACCCTGAAATGGGATAGGGTTAATGTTTTTTCAACCCGGAAGCCGAGTTCATTTAACCAGCCGCGCACCGCTTTCGGATGAAAGTCAAAGTTTAATTTGGCGAACTCGACCGGCTCCAGCGTGAATGGACTCCATTCTTGTCGTCTTAAAAGATAACGGATAATGGCTTTTAGATTCAGTTTGTTGGCAAATTCCAGGATAAAGATCCCCCCTGGACTTAAGACATTTTTAACCTGCCCCAGCGCTTTCGGGGCCTCGGCCATGTGATGCAGCGCTCGGATCATCGTGGCGGTATCGAAAAGCCCATCCACGAACGGCAGACGATAGACATCCGCTGCTACATAAATATATCTGTTCGAATTGCTGATTTGCTTTTTTGCTCTTTTGCTCTTTCGCTCACTTGCTGATCTGCTCTCTTGCTCACTCGCTGATTTGCGTAGCCGTCCCTGAGCTTGTTCCAATTGTGTACGTGAGTAGTCCAGCAGAACGATCTGTTCAAAGTCCGTGTAACGCGGTGTGTTACGTCCGGCCCCTGCGCCAAGTTCCAACAACAGTTTCCCGCTGCTGGGAAGCAGACGTTTCAGCGCGATCGCTTCTGTGCGGTCCTCATATTCCCGGCCGCCCTGGTCCCAAAAAGAGGATTGGTAGTCCGAGCCTTCGTAGTCGCAAACGGGAGGGGTAGTCATATAGTCTGGTAGTCTGCTAGTCAAATAGTCGGCTAGTCAAATAGTCTGCTAGTCTGATCGTCGATTAGCATGGGGTCAAAAAGTCGGATAGCATCGCACGGTTGCGAACTATCCGACTAAGCGACTATTGGACCATGCGACTATCTACCCATGCCGCGATAGTTAAAGCCCATTTTCTTCATGCTGGCCGGATCATAAATATTGCGGCCGTCGAACAGCACCGGCTTCTTCATCAGGTTCTTTAACTTTTCGAGATCAAGCTGCTTGAACTCATTCCATTCGGTGATCACCATGACCGCATCCGAATCCTTCGCCATTTCATAAGGATCATCGAACATCTCGACCGCCGGTAAAAGGCCGCGCGCCACTTCGACTGCCACCGGATCATAGGCGCGTATCTTCGCGCCGGCTTCCATCAAATATCCGACGATGTCGATCGAGGCGGCTTCGCGCATATCGTCCGTGTTGGGTTTGAAGGCCAGGCCGAACAGACCGATCG
>CAYUUJ010000336.1:0-3653 GCA_964447845.1 uncultured Anaerolineaceae bacterium | reverse complement strand
CTCGGAAAAACCAACCTGAGCGAATGGGCTAATTTCCGCGGTAAGGCTTCCAGCAGTGGTTGGTCCAGCCGCGGCGGGTTGACGCGCAACCCGTACGCGCTCGATCGCACAGCCTGCGGATCGAGTTCTGGATCAGGTGCGGCGGTGGCGGCTAATTTATGCGCTGTGGCTGTGGGCACCGAGACAGACGGTTCGATCATCTGCCCTGCACAATCCAATGGCATCGTGGGGATCAAGCCCACCCTGGGTTTGGTCAGCCGCAGCGGCATCATCCCAATCGCAAACAGCCAGGATACGGCCGGTCCGATGGCGCGTACGGTCGCGGATGCAGCGCGGCTGCTCGGTGCGATGGCTGGCCCGGACCTGCGCGACAAAGCCACTCGCTCCAGCGGGAATCGCGGCCACACGGATTATGTGCAGTTTCTGGATCCGAAAGGTCTCAAAGGCGCGCGCATCGGCGTGGCGCGCAATCTTTTCGGGTCAGATGTGCGCATCGCGAAAATAATGGAAGATTCGTTGGACGTTATGAAACAAGCCGGCGCGATCCTGGTGGACTCGGCCGATCTGAAAACCAAAGGAAAGTTTTCAAAGACCGAACTGGAAGTCTTATGGTTCGAATTTAAGGACGGCCTGAACGCGTATCTTGGCGGCTTGGGACCGAAGACGCGTGTCAGGAACATGGCGGATGTGATCAAATTCAATAACGAGAATAAGGACCGCGTGCTTCAATATTTCGGACAGGAACATCTGCTCGCTGCCGACGAAAAGAAGGACCTTACGAGCAAAAAGTACCTGGCTGCTCTGGAGAAAAATCACCGCCTCACGCGGGACGAGGGAATTGATCCCGTTATGAAGAAGCATCGCCTCGACGCGCTTGTGGTTCCATCCGGCGGCGCGGCGTGGATGATCGACCTGGTCAACGGCGACCAACCCGGTTGGGATATGGAAAGCACCTCCTTCGCAGCCGTGTCAGGGTATCCGCACATCACGGTCCCTGCCGGCCATATTTTCGGATTGCCGGTTGGGATTTCATTCTTCGGCCGCGCCTGGACTGAGCCGACGTTGATCAAGCTGGCGTATGCGTTCGAGCAGGCCACCCAAGTCCGCAAGCCGCCGGAGTATTTACAGACCGCCAACCTCGCTATATGAAGATCGGAATTGTAGGTTCTGGTTTCGTCGGATCGACTGCGGCTTTCGCTTTGGTTATGCGCGGCGTGGGGCGGGCGATCGTGTTGGTGGATGTGGACCGTGCCCGCGCCCAAGCAGAGGCCGATGATCTATTCCATGCCGTTCCGTTCGCGCATCCACTGGAAATAAGCGCCGGGGAATATTCTGATCTCGCGGGATGTCAGGTTGTGATCCTGACAGCCGGCGTGGGTCAGAGACCGGGCGAGACGCGCCTGCAATTACTAGAGCGTAATTCAGCAGTCTTTCAGGAGATCGTGCCTCAGGTGGTCAAAAACGCACCTGACGCAGTGTTGGTCGTCGCGACCAACCCGGTGGATGTGATGACTCATCTGACGGCGCGCTTCGCCAAAAAATTAGGCGTGGACACCACCCGCGTGCTTGGCTCGGGAACCACGCTCGATACGGCGCGCTTCCGCGCCTTGTTGGGAAGATACCTGGGTGTTGACTCTCAACACGTGCATGCCTACGTGGTTGGCGAGCACGGTGACTCTGAAGTGTTGACATGGTCGCTGGCGACAGTGGGTGGCATTCCAGTGGAAGAATTTTCACGACAAAGAAATCTTCCCTTCGATGAATCTTTCAGGAATGACATCGACGAACAGGTGCGTAGAGCGGCCTATCATATCATCTCGGGCAAGAAAGCGACTTATTATGGGATCGGAAGCGCGCTGGCTCGCATCGTCAGTGTGATCCTCGGTGATCAGCGCTCGGTGCTGACCGTTTGTACGCCGGCGGATGAGGTCGCTGGTGTGCGCGATGTGACGGTCTCGATACCGCGTCTCGTCGGCGGGAAAGGGATCCTGGATACTTTGCCGTTGCCTCTCAGTGAGAGTGAGCAATCTAAATTACGTGCCAGCGCGGAACTGATCGCACAAGTAATCCGGGATTTGAAATAAAAACTCCCGCTGAGAATCAGCGGGAGTTTTTATTGTGGCATCCTTCGCCGGGTTTCGGCACGTGGCGCCATGGCGCCACTACTCAACCACCGGCTCAGGATGACTGATTAGAGTTAAGGTGTGGCTGTAGCTTCTTGCTGTTGCTTCGCAGCCTCTGTCGCCAGGGTGGTGAAGTTCGGTTCGGTGGGGACGTGCTGCTGCCAGGTATCGAAGATCTCCAC
Source organism: uncultured Anaerolineaceae bacterium (assembly GCA_964447845.1). Lineage (GTDB taxonomy): Bacteria > Chloroflexota > Anaerolineae > Anaerolineales > Villigracilaceae > DASXQN01. The sequence goes on along the minus strand of CAYUUJ010000336.1, from coordinate 1,348 downwards.
ACCGATGGTCTCCATCAAGCCGGCCAGGAATTCCGAGAAGACCTTATCGCGGGCTGCTTGAAAAGCGGTTGCATCAAGAGGACGATCCTGTCTGGCGACCACTTGGATGATGTGCCATCCGAATCCGCTTTCGATCGGTTCGCTGATCTCACCGACCTCCAGTGCAAAAGCGGGCGTTTCGAATTCGGCCACCATCACGCCTTTACCAAACCAACCCAGGTCTCCGCCTTGTGCGCCGGAGACTGTGTCCTGGGAAAGTTCAATTGCCAGAGCGCCGAAATCCTCACCGTTGTTCAGGCGTTCGATCACGGCGTTTGCTGCTGCCTCATCGGGCACCAGGATATGTCGCGCCCAAACCTGTTCCTCGGTATGCGGCACGTCGGCGGTGACGATCTCGTACAATTTCTCGCGCAGGATATTGGCTTCATACAACTTGCGGTATTGCTCTTCGGTTAAGCCGTATCCCTCGAGCTGAGTCAATCCCTTTTCGTATTGGGCTTGGAATCCTTCCAGCGTGTAGGGTGTGGAAGTGGGGAACGGTGTAAACGTCGGGGCAGCTGTATTGGTCGGACCGGTCGTCGGAGTCGCTGTCGGCGGCACGGTCGCGGTCGCGGACGGGAGCAGGCCATCCGCGCCGACAGACGCGAGCGTCGCGGTCGGTGATTCAGCGGGAGTCGTTGTCGGCGATGGAGTCGCGGTGATCACTCTCAACGTCTCAGGCGAGAGAGGTGGAAACACGATTTCGGTGGGTGTCACGGTGGGGCTGGGTGTGCCGTCCGGGAAGAAGCCCAGGTCCGCCCGAATGGCTTTCTGGATCTCCTCTTCGCTGACGGTGATGCCGCGCCGCGCTGTTTCCTGACGGATCAATTCTTCATTGACCATCTGGTTGATCACGTTCTGCCCGATCGATAGAGGGGAGTCAAGTTGACTCTGGATCTGTTGCAACTGGGCGCTGACGTCCATGCCGAAGGCAGTCCCGATCTGTTCATACTGGATATGGGTCGCGAGCAGTTGGTTGCGTTGTAATCGAACGCGAGTTTGGAAGTCTTTGATGGAAATCTCCACCTTGCCGACTTTCGCCGCCGGCCGTTGCAACTGCAGATAATTTGCATCCACGAAGCCGTAGATGAGCAGTCCCACCACGGCTACCAGGATTCCGATAAAACTATACAGGATCAGGCGCGTTTGCTGTTGTTCGCGTTGCAGGCGCGCCACGTGTTTCTTGGTATGGACGACGGGCTTATTGCCGCGGTCGTTAGACATGTCTCTTTCTCCTTCAAATTCTTTCTTGTGGCGGTGTCTTGGATGACATGGATTGAGTTATTCAGCCCGACCGGTAAAAGGCAGG
>CAYUUJ010000335.1:0-3654 GCA_964447845.1 uncultured Anaerolineaceae bacterium | reverse complement strand
TTCGAAAATACGAGGATGAGGCTTGCGGTAACTGCATGTAGCAGAAGTAAGCACAAAATCAAAAAATGGCCCGATTCCAAAGCGCTCGACCAGGTCCAGAACATCTTTTTCATCCCCGGCGTTGGAGACGATCCCCATTCGATATCCCGCCGCTTCCAGCATTTTAAGCGTCAGGTGTGCATCCTCCTCCAGCATCCAGTTCTCTTGAGTGACAGCGAACAGCGCGTCCAACGCCGAGCGGGAAACCGACTCCGCGAGTGACGGATATTTTTTCTCCGTCAGCAATTCGCCCAGCACGGAGAGATACGTGGTCTCGAACAGGGTCTTGGATCGTTCGCCGTAATAATTTTCAACCCTGGCGCGGAACTCGGTCGCAAAATCATCCGCGATATTTAAGCCGTGGGACCGAAGGCTTTGGACCAAGGCCTGATCAGCCCTGGATGTAATCGAGGGCCAGGGCTGGCGTGCATGCATGAGGGTACCGCCAAGGTCAAAGAGCAGGGCGCGCAGGAAGCGTTGGTTCATAAAAATTCATTCCGCAGACGGTATCGCGAAAGGCATCTCCGGTACATGGGAAGTCGGTGCCTGTTTATTCGCTGGCCTTGCGGAGGTTGCCAGTGTAGATGTAGATCAGCACGGCTCCGAGAGCCAACGCGGGCAACACGATCAAACCCGCTTCCGGCCCGAAAGCACCGCCAGTCCATAATTCGGGACCCGTGACCTGGTGCCGTAGCACCCTATATATTTCCAAACCCGAGACCGGAAATCCAAACCCCGTGCCTTCGAAAAAATTCCAACCAATGTGGAGACCGATAGGCAACCAGAGTTGTTTCGTACGGATATACCCGTAGCCCAAGAAAAGCCCGGCGAGGAAGATTCCAGCAGTACTCAACCAACTCGCGCCCGGGTTCGCACCGTGCGCAAATCCAAAGAGTACGGACGAAATGATCAGCCCCCAGATTAAGTTTAAACCGTTAGAGATGGTTTGCAAGTGGTAGCCGCGAAAGAGAAGTTCTTCATTCCAAGCTACCAGGGCGAATAAAACAATTGCATTCAGGATGCCTATAAGGACACTTGTCAAAGGCTCGCTCTGCCAGGCAAATGATTCAAATCTCGACCAGCCTAATGCGACCATTGTCAAATAGATGGCGCCCATCAAGATGAACGTGATCAGTATGCCGGCCAGGATGTCCACCCAAGCCTGTTTATCCATTTTCAGCCCTAAGCTGACGATCGAGCGCCGGTCCAGATATTTTCGTGCCAGGAAGACCGAGCCGGTGATTGCGAGGAGTTCGACAATTTTTCCGAGAAGGAGATTGTCCGGTGAAACCCCTAAAAGTATAACTGGTGTAAAAACGATCAGCGCAGCCACATACAATAAGATGGTCTGTAAAAGCAATCGCCAGCCGGCGCGCAAGCGCGGTTCGCCAGGCGATAGGAAAATACGCGCTGGAATGGATCGCTGTGAGGGGCTCTTGATCTCTGTCATATATTTGCTTTGAGAATTTGCTTACTCGGCAGGTACGATCAGCCAAAACAATAGGTAAAGTGCGATTCCCGGAACGCCTCCCGGGATAAAAGCGATGATGAACGCCAGCCGGAACCAGAATGGACTGATGCCGAAGAATTCAGCCAATCCGCCGCATACTCCGGCGATCATTCGATTGCGACGGGAGAGGCGTAAGGGGTTGCGCTGTTTGGTCATGTTAAACCTCCTTGTCACTCTCTGTCTTTAATACGGACAAAGCGATCAACTGGTCGTAACATGGTCTCGCAGGATTATTCGCCTTTTAGATAAATCCCCTTCGGGTCCAGTTCGTTACGCAGGATATCCAGCTCACGTGAGGTGATGGCTTCCGTCGTACGTACTTGCGTGGAGACTTTCAAATCCCAACCTGTGTTGGCCCGGGCGTCCTCTGTAGATTTGCCGGGATGCAGTGCGGTCAAGGTCATTTCGCCGTTTTCGTCTGGTTCAAGGATGCCAATATCTGTAACGACGGCCAGCATCCCGCCGCCGCGCAAGCCGGTTTTTTCCCGTCCGCCGCGGCCTCTGATGAAACCCGCCGAGGTCGTGAATTCCACTTTTTCAGGAAAGCGACGCTTTTGGTGCGGTGTCATGATGTAACAGCGGTTGGCCCAGGCCGCAATCTCCTGCGATCCACCGGAACCCGGCAGCCGTACTTTTGGTTTATGGTACTCACCGATGACGGTGGCATTGATATTACCGAATTTATCGATTTGCGCTCCGCCCATGAAGCCGACGTCCACGTTGCCGCGCTGAAGGTAATTGGTGAAGATATCGTACATGCTGACAACGGACAGGGCGCCGCTCACCAGCGTCGGATCACCGATCGAGAGCGGCAGACGGGCCGGCTCTGCGCCGATCACCCCCGCCTCGTAGATCAGCACCAAGTTTGGCGCATGGGTTCGTTTGGCGAGATTGCAGGCCAGATTGGGCTGGCCGACACCTACAAAGACGACATCGCTGTCCTTTAACAATCGGGCTGCGTGGACGATCATGAGTTCGGAGGAAGAATAGGTTATTTCATTCATGGTTGGGGAGGGAGTTCGTCATTATCTTTGGCAGAAAAGGGGGTAAGGGTATAAGGGCTGGGTGATTCTCGGATGTTCGGGTTTCTTTTTTCCCTTAATGTGCTGATGGTGGCGGATAGCATTTTTCTAGTTTCAGTATTTAAAGCAAGCAGACGGCTGATATTTTCATTATTACCAACTTCACAGTCCAGACAGGTATTAAGCCAATGGTCTACTTCATTTGCAGATCCTTGCGCGATAAAAAGGAAATGGATATATTCCTTCCCAATGTGTCGCCCATGTCCTTCGGCAATATTCGCACCCGTCGAGGTCGCCGAGCGAAAAACCTGTCGTGCTATCCCTTGAGCTTGCATTGTCTTCGGCCACTGTTTAATTTCAAGGTTGAGCCCACTGATAACCTGACGAGCTTTCTGGAAAAAAGATAACTGCCGATAGTCCATACCCCTTATCCCCTTCCCCTTAATAGCTCCCATAATTGATCTTGTCGCTATACCGCTCTTTAACCTGAAGTCGTTTATGCGTCTCCTGTCCCAATTTCCCCCAATATTCCTCCCGATCTTTCACGCCAAGAACCCATTCATCCAACCACGATTTTACCTTGTCTGCCGATTCGCTGACCTTATCCCACTGCAGGTAGAAATCATTATCGCGGTCGTAATAGCCCTGGGCGTAGGATGGATGTGATGCATGGGGAACATGACAGACCGCGCTTACGATGATCCCGGGGATCATGGTGCGATTCGGATCGGAGCGGATGACTGCCTCGTCCACGATCTCCTCTGCAGTCAGAATGACTTTCCTGGCCGCGAAGGCGGCTTCTTTTTGTTCACCGATGATGCCCCACAGCTGTGCATTGCCGTTTGAGTCGGCGCGCTGCACATGGACAATGGCCACATCCGGGTTGAGGGCCGGCACAACGATCACATCCTTTCCCCCATAAGGGTCCGGGATCCGTTTGATCCGGGGGTTGACTTTTTCAAGGTCGGTGGCGCCGGTTTGATTCATAGGCAGGAACGGCAGTCCGGAAGCGCCTGCTTGAAGGCGCGTGATCATTCCAAAATGAGAATATTCCTCCCACTCCAATTTTCCCTGTTCGATCGC
>CAYUUJ010000334.1:0-3664 GCA_964447845.1 uncultured Anaerolineaceae bacterium | reverse complement strand
GATCAGCCCGCGCTGTTCCACCAGTTTTCCGATGCGTGCCGCGAAGTTGTCGACTGCTGAGTTGACCAGGGTCACGATCAAAACGTCCTGATCCGGTTCGAGGTCACCGCTGGCGATGATCTGTGCAGCGAGGGCGCTCAGGGTAAAAGTTTTGCCTGAGCCGGGCACTGCAGAGATACCCATCCTGCCACCGCGATAGCGGAGGATGGCGGTTTGCGAGAGACGCAGGCTATATTCCATAAATAAGTCGCCAGACAATTAAGAGAGCGAAAATTCCATTAATCATGCTCCCGCTTTTTCGTACTTTCATTTACAACTCTCCACTGCGCCCACAGCGCAAGGCTCATCACAATGACATTCAGGATGGCCGAGCCGTAGATGATCGGGTCTGCGATGCGTCGTTTGAGAGGAATCACGCTGGGGACCAGGAAAAGAGAGTAGGCCATACCAGAAACCACCTGGTAGCCCACTGCCAGAAACCAATAGCGCGGAAAATAAAAAACCACCAGGAAGGAGAATACATCCGCGAGATAAAAATAACGGTCATGCATTTTTGGCAGGTAGAAAGGCAGGATCGCCACGGAAACCAACGCGCAGATCAAAATGACCCCGGGTGTAAACTCCCTGATCTTGCGGGTGTACATCCAAAGCCAGGCGCCGACGACAGCTGCTGTGATCAAGAATCCGCCGACCAAAGCCGGTGTGTAAAAACCTTCCGGAATGAAAACATACAGAGTCGGCGCGTGCATCGAGAGTCCGGTGTATTTGCCGGCCTGGTCTATATAAATCGTCATCAGGTCCATGAATGGTCGTCCGGTAAGCACCGCGGGCAGCATCAACAAAATATAGACCAACGGGACAATGCCAAAATAATACCAGGGGATGCGTTTCCGTAAGGTCAATAATAAGAGCAGAGGCGTCAGGAAAACCGCCTGTGCTTTGAATGCGAATGAGATGCCCAGGAATATGATCGCAAGTAATGGCCGATCCTTCATCAGAAAGTAAAGGCATGCAAGCAGGAAGCATGTATAAATGGAATCCGCCTGACCCCAAACTGCGCTGTTCAGAAAGATTGTAGGTAATAAAAGGAAACTGGATGCGCCTAACAGGGCCGTGGAACCTTCTGGATACTTGATCTTCAAGATCTTGAAGATCACAAAGGCATTGCACAGGTCGAAGAAGATCGAGATTAATTTTATGGCTGCCACTTTTGGAAGAAAGGACTCGCTGGTGGTGGCAAGTGTCAGCAAATAAAGATAGGGTGGTGTGTAGTTTGAAAAGGGCTCGCGCAGGGATGCAAAGCCATCCGCGGCAATTATGTCGTACCAATGCACGAGGAAATCTTTCATGTCGAAAGAGACAAATTCCAATCCGCTTATTCGGATCACGAGGCCTGCCAATACCAAAATCCCCGCGATACCGTTGGTGATCCATCGGTTTGAATTTTGTGGTGCCTGCATCATTTATGCCTGTGTGCCTGCATTTTGTAAAACCTGCTGGAGCGCGCGGGTCAACGCGCCCCTTTGTTCGAATCCCGTTTCGCCCAGGTCACTCAGCCCGAGGTAGACCTTATCCCGGGTGCGAGCGAGGAGTCCGCCGACCAGGCGGGCCAGCGCGTCTGCATTCACCTGGACCTCATCCGCATCGCTCCAAATCCGCCCCGGCTGCCAGGCGCGGCTGAGGACAAATGGATGTGTCACCGGTTGGGAAAGCCGCTCCGACCAACCGGAGGATCCCACATCCAGCCAGAACTGCACGCGTACTGGGCGGTTCATGATCAGGTAGGAATACGCCGGGGCGACCAACACCGCCTCCGGCGCGGGTGTTCGATAAGATTCAAGATACTGGGCCGCGATCACACCGTCTTGCAACATGGCAAAATACTCCCGGCCGAGATCGAAATCGGGGGTGTCCAGATTTACATTCGAAGGTTCCATGGCGATCCGGAATTTCCGGATCGATTCGATCAGGCTGGCTGCGATGCGGGCTGAGTCTAGATTGCGATGGAAACCGAATCCAGGTTGAGAAAGCAATTCGCCGAATAACTTGCGCAGGAAAAAATCCAGGGGCAATGGACTTGTATCACGATAGGCCATCAGCCACTCTCGCAACAGGGCATACTTGTTGCCGACCACGAAGGTGATGCGCTCCTGCATGTCCGGATTGATCTCATCGAAAGTGGAAAGGCGCAAGTCCTTGGAGCGATAAGTGATCTCTGCCAATAACTGCGCTCGCACCAGGTCGGTTTCCAGGCTTAGCATGAATGCATGCACGATATCGAATCGGGAGGGACGAATGTTCCAATGCGGATGAGCAAGGGCGGCAAAATTCAATAGTACCTGGCTGGCTGGTTCATCCCGCAATGAGCGTGATGGGCGATGGGAGCGGATGGGGATATCGGCGGCAGCCAGCCGATCCATCACGGCAAATCGCAGTGCGTCCGAAAGGTAAGGGGCCAGGATCACGATCTCAGAGGTGGAAATCCCCTCTTCAGAAATCAAGCTCTTGATCTGCCCAACGATCTTATCCAGCAGTTCCGGGTAGAAACGGGCGGTGATGAATTCAAAAGCCCTGGCCCCCGTCTCCTCTCCTCGAGGCGGGAGGGGAGCCGGAGGCGGGGAGGCGGTTGAAGAAATAGCACCGACCAGGGATGTCGATAGCGCCGCGATACCTTCGGAGATTACAAAGGATCGGTTTAACTCGACCTGTTCATCGCACAATTCGCGCAATGCCATACCGGATTCCGGGTCAGCGCTGAGGAACCGTCGATAGCCGCCCCCTTCGTCGTAGATCAACAAGGCGGATTCATAGTCCGGTATCCAATCGCGTATCAGGTCGTGCGCGCGCGGGATGTCTTCTTCCAGGTTGTCGTAGATCAGGTGCCGATAAGTGCGAGTCAAATACTCCCGGACAGCAGGCTCGGGCCACAGAAAGTTGGTAAATATATCCAGCTGCAGGGAGAAATCCAGCAAATTATGTTCGAGGCAGTAAGCCCGGAATCGATTGGCTGCATCTTGTGCATCGGTGTAGATGCGGCGTTGGGCCGGATCGCCAAGCCAGGCAGCGTCCAGGCGCGCTCCAATGTCGGTATGTGGAAAACCGACCGCTGCGGATTTGTTGAGGTTATCCAGGATCTGGGAATACAGTCGGTTACGGTCGATCGTGACCGAATCGAAATAGCCCTCGTCGAGCAACGGCCGGACGAGGTGAGCCATGTAATATTGCGCTGTTTCAAGCGTGAGGAAAACCGGCGGCTGTTCAGGGTGTGCAAAACCACCCTTGTCTGCGGCCAACGGCCAGAACAGATCCACGATCCGGCGGGCGAGACCGCCGATCGTGGCAGGCGTCGTGTCTCCACCTGCACTGCGCTGGGGGCTGTAAAGGACTTCCAGATATGGCTCTTGTAACGTGCGTTGTGGAGTCAGTATGAGCAGGGAGTCGGCGGGCACGCCTTGTGACAATAAAAACCGCATCCGCTCCACGCCGACCGTAGTTTTGCCGGTCCCTGCCGGTCCATGCAGAAAGATCCGTTGGTCAAGATCTTTATGTACAACTTCAAGTTGCTCGACGGTCAGTTCCATATAACAAGATTAGCGGATGCGAGGAGGTTTGTCAAGAAAAAAGCGGCGCGTGTGAAGCGCGCCGCCGCGGCATGATTTCCCCT
>CAYUUJ010000333.1:0-3666 GCA_964447845.1 uncultured Anaerolineaceae bacterium | reverse complement strand
ATGTGCCAGTTCAAGTTGAGGAAAGGCGGATAACTCTTTTTCCACCAGATCGATGGCCGCTTCGGCCAAGCCTGTGGGGGAGGGCGTGTTCAACAGACGAACTAGAAAATCAATTAAATAATCGTTATCAATTGCAGGGAGCTTCATTGCGCCTCGGGCGATTTGGGTTATGAATAATTTATTGTACTTTAAAACACCTTCGCTCGAACCGGGAGGCATTCTCTCTTTTACCGCGAAGACGCGAAGGCCGCGAAGTATTATTTTCTTTCTTCGCGCTCTTCGCGTCTTCGCGGTTCAGAATCATATTACGGTTTCTCCAACCTCTTCACCGAGGGCTTCAGGTGGGTTCATAGATGCGCATGAGCGAGGCGGCGCGCGGCCCGTTTCTGCGCCGAACTGATCCACAGGGCGATCCCGAAAAACAAAGCCTGCACCAGGACGATGGAGGCTCCGGATGAGACATCCAGGTAATAGCTCAAATACATTCCCACCAACCCGGTCAGCATGCCGATCCCCGTGGAGAGCAGGACCATCCGGTTGAAACTGTCGGTTAACAAGCGTGCGCTGATGGCGGGGATCACCAGGGCCGCGGCGATCAAAGTCACGCCCAGGATCTGCATGGACACGATCAGGGCTGCGGCCAGGATCAATGAGAAAAGGGTATCCACCCATTCAGTTTTTACACCATACACCTGGGCCACTTCACTATCGAAGGTGGTAAACAGTAGCTGTTTGTACATTAAGAAGATGATGAGCACCACCGCCAGGGTCACGCCTGCCACCACCAACATATCCTGGTGGGTCACGCCCAGGATATTGCCGAACAGCGCTGCGTCGAAGGAACGCGTGAAATGACGGTAGCGGCTGATCAACGCCACTCCGATCGCAAAGCTGGCAGTTGTGATCACACCGATGGCGGCGTCGGCCGGGATGCGCGTGCGCCTCACCGTTTGATTGATCAACACAGCCGCCAGGAAGCCCCAAATTCCGGCCCCGATGTAGAAATTCCAGGCCATCACATACGTGACGACCGCGCCTCCAAAGATGGCATGCGAAAGTCCGTGCCCGATGTAACTCATGCCGCGCAATACAATGTATACGCCGATCAATCCACACAAAGCGCCGACCAGGACTGCCGTCACCGACCCGTTGCGAAAGAACTCGAATTGGAATGGTTCGAGGAAAATGCTCACGAGCGTATTTCCTTTTCGCTTTCCAGAGGCAGATCTCCGGGAACCGGCTCCGGCACCAGATCCATGTAGGTATGGTCATGCGGCCTCTGCTGGATAAAAAGCATCCCGTCATGGCGGACGACCAGCATCTCGCCCCTATAGGTTGCGGTCAGGATCGGCTCGGTAAACACGCTTTCAGGTGCGCCTTGCGCGATCACCTTCTGATTCAAACAGATGACCCATGGCAGGTGTGCGGCTGCGGCGTTGAGATCGTGGGTGGTCATGAGCAGTGTCGTGCCCTGTCGATTTAACTCGGCCAGCAAAACCAGGATCATTTCTGCAGTCTGGATATCCAATCCCACGGTCGGTTCGTCCAGCACCAGCAGATCAGGTTTGGAGATGAGCGCCCGCGCCAGGAAGACACGCTGCTGCTGACCGCCCGAAAGATCGCGAATATGCCGTCCGCTCAGATCCGCGATGCCAAGCCGCTCCAGCGTTGCTCCGATCCGCCTTCGTCCGCCGGAAGTGATCCACGGCCATGGGTTTTTGTCCCGCACCTGTCCCATCCAGACGGCTTGTTCGACCGTGATCGGAAAATTCCAGTTCACGCTTTCCAACTGTGGAACATAACCCACCCGGGGAGTCTGGCCATTGCGCAGGCTGACACCGTGCAGATAGACCTCTCCTCGCGTGGGCTGGAGTGAGCCAAGGATTAACTTAAGCAGGGTTGTTTTACCGGCCCCGCTTGGCCCAACCAGCGCGGCAAATTGACCGGGGTGCAGGTGCAAGTTAATATCTTGCAGCACCGGCTGGGCGCCGTATCCAAAACTGACATTCTTCAACTCCATCAAGGGTTGCATGGTAGGTTACTGGGATTGCTCCACTTGACCGTCCTGACCGGTAACATTGGAAACATCGAAATCCGCGATCAGCGAGGGATCGCCGCCCAGGGCTTCAGCCAGGATACGGACGTCCTCCACCAGCAAGCCGATGTAGGAATGTTTCGCCTCCCCCGACTGACCCGGCAGATCATCATCGCGTAGATCGCTGACATATTTGGCGCCGGATTCCTTTGAAATTTGCTCCAGGATGGGCGACGGGAAAACTTCCGATCCAAAGATGGCCGGAACGCCCGCCTCTCTGATCTGCGTGATCAAAGTGGCTATGTCCTGCGCGGACGGCTCGGTAAAATCCGAAGGCTGGATCGCGCCGATCACGGTCATGCCATAGCGCGGCGCAAAATACGCGAAGGAGTCATGATAGGTCAACAGTTTGCGATTCTGCTCCGGAATGCTATCGATCGTGGTCATAATGGCTTCGTCCAAGGCCTGGATGCGGACTTTAAAGGCGTTGTAATTCTGTGTATAGAAATCTGTATTTTCGGGATCGCGTTCGGCCAATGTATCGCGAATAATTTCTGCATAACGCAAACCATGGATTGGGTTTGGCCACAAATGCGGATTTGGGCTGCCATCCGCTTCCGGAAAAGAGAAATCGTAAACGTATTGATCCGGCGTGATCGTCTGTTCGCCAAGCGAAATGATCTGTGCGCCTGATTTCATGTTCGCCTCCGCCAATTGGACGGTCGGCTCTTCAAGTTTCAGCCCATTTACGAAAATCAAGTCGGCTTCGGCCAATTTTCTTGCGTCCGAAGGAGCCGGCTCGAAGGTATGTGAATTAACTCCCTCGGGAACGATACCCGCCAGCCTGATGCGATTCCCACCGATATTATAGATGATGTTGGTTATGGGGGATACCGTGGCGATCACATTCAATCGACCATCCTCAGGAACGCTGCTCGCCGGCGCGCAACCAACCAGCAGGATAACGATCGATAATGAAAGGAAATATTTCTGAATTTGCGTCACCTTTAAGCTCCTATGATTTGGTTTTTTGACATTTCGGACACAAGCCGGAGAAAGTGAGGTGGCTGTCCGTCAGGCGATAGCCTGTGCCGGATTCGAGCTTGCGATACAGGTTTCCGAGCAGCTCGTGTCCTACTTCCACTTCGCTGCCGCATGATCGACAGGTTAAGTGGTGGTGGTCCTTTCTGGAAATTTGATACACCAGATGTCCGTTGCGGCCATGCGCGGAAAACACGATGGCGTTCTGCGCCAGAAACTCAAGCGTGCGATAGACTGTCGCTTCGGTCAGGCCCGGGTGAGCGCGGCGCGCCAGGTCGTAGACCTGCATTGGGGAAAGATGTTTACCGGAATGATGGAGCGTATGCAGGATCGCCAGGCGCTGGGACGTCATCCGGAAGCCACGCGAGCGCAGTTGGGACGTGTAAATGGAGGCACAGGTCATGGGTGTTCCTTATTGCAAGTTTTTACAATAACAACAATGCCAGTATACGACGTTCAGATAATTCCTGGATTAATAAATCAGGCCAGCCGGTTCGGCTGGCCCAAAATGGTACCCGGGGAGCAGGACAGATATTATTTCTACGGCTCCCACTCCAGATGGATCAAGGCAAAGAGATACGGTTGGCCTT
>CAYUUJ010000332.1:0-3683 GCA_964447845.1 uncultured Anaerolineaceae bacterium | reverse complement strand
GACGCCATGTATGGCGAACAGCCCTTCAGCGCTCCCGGTCCTCTGCAGGCCGCTCCTGAGTTCGGTAACGGCAACTTGTTCAACACCGGCAAGGCTGCCATGGGCATTACCCCGATCTGGTACACCTGCTGTCTCGGTGACTTCGCCGCTGCTGGTCTGGAATTCCAGGCCGGTGCGCTGCCCGTCGGCGCTGATGGTGTGCCCCACGGCCGTGTCGATGCTGACACCTTCCGCATTTGGAAAGGCACCCAGCACCCGGCCGAGGCCTTCACCGTCCTCAGCTACCTGATCGGCGATGGTGCCGATAAACTGCTGCCGATCTACGGCGCCATGCCCGCGATCGCTTCCAAGACCGAAGCCTTCTTCGCAGCCAAGACCGAGGACTATCCGTTCGTGACCCCGGAAACCTGGGCTGTCTTCCAGGCTGGCCTGGCTTACCCGGACAATCCCTCCGCTGAGCAGTATCAGCCGAACTGGTCCGAGGCCTGGGCTCGTCAGCAGACGTTCTTCGATCTGCTCCTGAACACCCCGCCCGATCAGCTCGACTACGATGCTGAATGGCAGAAGATGGTCGACGACCTCAACACCATCTACAACAAGTAAGCTGCAAGTGATATAATCTGGGTGGGCCGGCGGAATCCGCCGGCCCACCCAGACCTTTTCCTCCCCAAAAAGGAGCCTGCCATGATAGAACAATTCTCAAGCTTCCGAAAAACCCTGCCATCGCTGAAAGCATTTCGAAATATGTCGCCTATTGCCAGGCGTGAATTACAGCAGGCGTTGTTATTCCTCAGCCCGTGGTTCGTCGGTTTTCTGGCATTCACTCTCATTCCGATCGTAGCGACCTTAATTTTTACATTCATTGAGTTGAAAATCACGGATGGCATGCTGAGCCCACCCAAGTTTGTTGGATTCAATAATTACATCCAGCTGTTCAATGATGGACAAGCCGGACTCGACCCGCGCACCTGGTTCGGCGGCGGCACGCCGGGCGCGCTCCTGGTTACGATCCGGTTCGGATTGATCGCTCTACCCGTGGGCATTTTGGCGCCTCTAGGATTGGCCTTGCTGATGAACAACAAGGACCTCAAAGCACCAATGGTCTTCCGCAATCTGTTTTATATGCCTTTTATTGTTCCCTTCGTGGCGGCCATCTTCCTGTGGGGCGGTATGCTCAATCCTGAAACCGGATGGATCAACCGTGCTCTGGTTGGGATGGGTATCCCTAAGGCGAACGTTCCTTTGTGGGCGAATGACATTAACTGGGTCTATCCCACGTATGTGATATTGGGTATCTGGGGTATTGGGAACGCCATGCTGGTCATGCTAGCCGGCCTGCAAAATGTCCCAACCGAGCTGTATGATGCGGCCAAAGTGGACGGCGCCAATAGCTGGCAGGCCTTCTGGACTATCACCTTCCCCATGATCTCACCGGTCATCTTCTATAATCTGATCTTGAGCGTTGTGGGCTTGTTCCAGTACTTCCTCGTGCCGCTGGTGGTGAACTCGGGAACAGGCAGACCTGGCGGCGCCACAATGTTCTATAACCTGTATTTATACAAAACTTTTTTTGTTTTTCAAAATATGGCCTATGGTGCCACTCAGGCGTGGGTGCTGTTCCTGATTATCCTGGTTGTGACGATCCTCTTATTCAGCACAGCCAAATACTGGGTCTATTACGCCGGCGATTCGCGGTCCTAAGGAAGTCATACTATGAACATCACTCGCAGCCAAGTACGGAATGGTCTCAATTCAACTTTCGTCACCGCCCTAACCCTCGCGATCCTTCTCATTTTCCTGGCGCCGTTTGCCTTCATGGTCTTCACTTCTCTCAAAACCCAGGACCAGATCTCGATCGTCGGGGCACCGATCTGGCCTGCCAGACCGGCTGGCTTTGAATACAATGGCAAACAGCTCGAGGTGTTCGTTGTTCCGCTTTCTACCTGCGCAGGATTTGACCCCAACGACACGACCACGAAAAATCTGGCCATCACAAAGAAGGGGCGTCAGGAAAGCACCTTTATTGACCCCACCAATCTGGCCAAAGGGGAGTTCAGTTGTAACGTTTCCTACCGCGCAATGGACCGCCCGTGGCAGCTTTCACCCACCTGGGCCAATTACGTGGAGGTCTGGAACACGCTGGATTATCCCCGTTTGCTCGGCAATACGCTATTCTATGCGGTTACAACCGCCATTGGCACGCTGATCGCCTCCACGCTGGTGGCTTATGGATTTTCCCGTTTCCGTTTTCCCGGCCGGGACTTTCTGTTCATCATCCTGATCTCCACGATCTTCCTGCCCGGTGCGGTGACGATCATCCCGACCTACACCTTCTTCCAGAAGATCGGTTGGGTGGGCACCTGGCTGCCGCTGATCATCCCGCATTTCTTTTCGAACGGCTTCAATGTCTTCCTGCTCAGGCAATATTTCATGACCCTGCCGCGTGAGCTGGATGAGGCCGCCATGATCGATGGCGCCAGTCCGTTCAAGATCCTGACCTCGGTGATCATCCCACAATCCTATCCGGTGCTGATCGCGGTCATCGTATTCCACGTCGTGTTCGCCTGGAACGACTACTTCACTCCGTTGATCTATCTCTCAACCAGCCGCGACAATTGGCCGATCTCGGTGGCGCTTTCCACCTTCAATGGCATTTACGGCCAAAAGCCCCAACTCATTCAAGCTGGCGCATTAATGGCCCTGATCCTGCCACTGATTCTGTTTGCGGTAGCCCAGAGGTTCTTCGTTCAAGGCATCGTTATCACAGGCGTTGAGAAGTAAGCCTCCTGACAAACATGCTGAAAGTTGCAGTCATCGGTGGCGGCTCTACCTATACTCCTGAACTCGTCAACGGCTTCCTTACAAGAATAGATAAATTTCCGCTGGATGAACTCTGGCTGATGGATATCGACGCCGCGCGTCTCGATATCGTCGGCGGGTTTGCTCAGCGCATGGTGGCCGCCAATGGCGCGCCCTTCAAAGTCATCCTAACCACGGACCAGCGCGCAGCGGTCAAGGATGCCTCCTACGTAACCACGCAGTTGCGGGTCGGTCAGATGGAAGCCCGGCGTCGAGACGAATACCTCGGTCAGCGCCATGGACTGATCGGTCAGGAAACGACCGGCGTGGGCGGCATGGCCAAGGCCATGCGGACGATCCCTGTAATTCTCAAAATCTCAAGCGATATGCGCGAGCTGGCAGCCAAGGGCGCCTTGCTCGTCAATTTCACCAATCCGGCCGGATTGGTCACCCAAGCGCTCAGCCAGTATGCGCCGGAGGTGCCTGCGGTCGGTGTGTGTAACGTTCCCATCACAGCCAAGATGCACATCCTCGAAAGCCTCGAACAGGCGACCGGTCGAAAGATCGAGCCGGAACGCGCCGAGTTAAAGACCCTGGGTCTGAATCACCTTTCCTGGCATCGCGGATTTTCCATCGATGGGGAGGACGTCTGGCCCCAGGTGATCGGGGAGTTTATCGGTGATTTGAAGAAACAAGAGCATCCTGAATGGGATCCGCGCACGATCGAAGTTCTGCGCATGATGCCGAACTACTATTTGCAATATTTCTATCACACCAGCAAGAAAATGAAAGAACAGGAGCAGTGGCCGCCGTCGCGGGCGGAGGTGGTCATTGAAGTGGAGAAGGATCTGCTGCGCGAATATGCAGACCCGGCCCTGAAAGAG
>CAYUUJ010000331.1:0-3704 GCA_964447845.1 uncultured Anaerolineaceae bacterium | reverse complement strand
TGAAATCCGCGGGCTCTTCACGGGCGGGGAGGTAGGTTTTGAGTTGTTCGAGCGGGAGATCGAAGATGGCCATGCGGTTCTCAATTTTGTTGATCTATGGGATGGGCGATACTCGTTAATTCGGTATTCGAAAATCGGATTGCGTTGTTCGTGAGTTGTAAAAAGCACACCACGATTCCCGAATAACGAATATCGAATATCATTCTTATTTCATCTGCAATTTCCCGCGATAGCGTACATACGTGGCGTAGTCGATCTCCGTACGTCGGGCGATGTATTCCTGCGTTTTCGGCGCCAGGTCGCGGCGCGCGGACAACTTGTCCGTGACGAGAATGTCGAAGGCGTCCGACCCGGCCCCGGACCCGAACGAGACGAGCAGGATGCGGTCCCCAGCCTCGGCAACATCCAGGATGCCGGTCAAGCCGATCAAGGCCGCGCCCGCGTAAGTGTTCCCGATCACGGGGACAAGCAGCCCGGGCTCAATCTGTTCCATCGAGAATCCGAGTTGTGTTGCAACGCGTTGCGGGAATTTCGTATTCGGTTGATGGAAGACGGCCCACTTGTAATCTTTGGCGCGGGTGCCGCAGCCTTCCATTAAATTCGCTGCGGCTTCCTGGATATGTTTGAAGTAGGCCGGCTCGCCTGTGAAGCGCATGCCATGTTCGGGATACTTCGCATCCGAACGGCGCCAAAAATCGGGCGTGTCGGTGACGAATGAATACGAGGCGTTAATAACCGCCAACGACTCGTTCGCTGCGCCGAGCACGTACGCCGCGCCGCCCGCGCCGGCGGTATATTCGAGCGCGTCGCCGGGCTTGCCTTGTGCGGTGTCCATGCCGATCGCCATGGCGTACTTGCCCATGCCCGAACCGACCAGCCCCATGGCGGCGACGATGGCTTCGGTGCCGGCCTTGCAGGCGAACTCCCAGTCCGCGGCCTGCGTGTTCGGGACCGCGCCGATCGCCTCCGCCACCAGGGTGGAGGTGGGTTTGACCGCATACGGATGCGATTCGGACCCAACCCAAACTGCCCTTAGTTCGTGCGGGTCGATCTCGGCGCGTTTCATGGCGTTGCGCGCCGCCTCGATCGACATGGTGATCACGTCCTCGTCCATGCCTGGGACAGCCTTCTCTTTAATAGGAAGGCCGCCCTTGCCGCCGGTCCAGACGCGGGCCACTTCCTTGGCAGGCAACCTGTAGCGCGGCACATAGGCTCCGTAACCGACGATGCCGACGGGCCGGTCGGGTTTGAGGAGCGTGGGGGAGGGGTGGGAATGAGGGGTTGCCATATTTCGACCTTTTTATTTTGTCTGAGCGTGGATCCAAAACAAGGATTTGAGGTCTACTTGTTTAAAAATATCTTCTACCTGTTCGATCGTTCTACCATGATAATCGATTGACATTCGGTTCTGATACCACAATTTCGAGAGTTCCCAGACTTTCGTCAGCGTGAGGACTTCGCCCCGTTCAAGGTTATTTCGCGCACACCAGCGCACGACCCACTCCTCCGACCGGAAGAGCAGCATCGTGGCTCAGGTGAAGACCAGGTCATCATACCAGCGGGCGAAAGGGAGCGGAAAGTGGACCAGCGCGTCGC
This sequence comes from uncultured Anaerolineaceae bacterium, assembly GCA_964447845.1. GTDB lineage: Bacteria > Chloroflexota > Anaerolineae > Anaerolineales > Villigracilaceae > DASXQN01. The sequence continues at coordinate 2,108 of CAYUUJ010000331.1, read as the reverse complement.
TTGGTGAGACATTTCCATCCCGCACCTCGAGCTGAATTGCATCGTTGCTCTCCGTACAAACCGCTTCGATGACCGCGTCGCTGTGCAGGGCAGCTGGGATGCCGAGCATATCCCAGGCGCAGTTGGCGAAATAAGTCTTGCCATCTGCGTGTACCCAGAAGTCGGTTGGGATTCCCGAGAATGGGTTGGCCATTCGGATCGAGAGTGTGCCTGGTTCAAGGAAAACCGCGTGACGATCGTGCAATTCCTTGTAAAGCGAGCTGGCTTGTTCAACCTCGATATTGAAATACTGCGCTGTCTCTTCGACGCTCGGGGCGCGGGTGGTATCCGCGAAATGTTTATAGATGAAGGCACGGGCTTGCCAGAGGAGGGAATCGTTGGTGGACATGGTTGTTGTAGGGCAGGGCTTGTCCCTGCCCAATTCGGGCGACCACAAGGGTCGCCCCTACGGGTTCAATCCTTTTAATATATCCTCGGCGCGGTCGATCCTGACAAGTTTCTCCGTCACCATCTGCGCGGCGACCTTATCGATCTGCTCACCGGACGCACCTGCTGCAATGGCTACCTGCCGGGCATGCAAGGACATATGTCCGCGCTGGATGCCTTCGGTGGCGAGCGCGCGCAGCGCTGCCATATTTTGCGCCAAACCCACCGAGACAATGATCCCGGCCAGTTCGCTGGCTGTTTTCACGCCCATCAGCTTGATCGCGGCTTGCGCTGCAGGGTGAACCTTGGTCGCACCGCCGATGATGCCTACCGCCATTGGCATTTCGAGATCTCCCACAAGATTCCCATCCGCATCCTTGCTCCAGGTAGATAATGAAGAGTATTTGCCATTACGGGCGGCGTAGGCATGCGCGCCGGCTTCGATGGCACGCCAGTCGTTGCCCGTGGCGATGACAACAGCGTCCACGCCGTTCATGATGCCTTTGTTATGCGTGGCTGCCCGGTAGGGATCCGCGGCGGCAAAAGCGTAGGCTTCGATGATCCCATCGCGGACCTTTTCACCCGAAAAATCGGTAAAAGCCAGTTCTTTGACCGGAATCGTGCAGCTTGCGCAAGCAAGACGGCGGTCTGCCAGATTGGAGAGGATTCGCAGGTGTACGCGTCCTCCGGTGATGGCTTCGACGCGCGGGGCCAGTCGTTCGCAGGCGGTATTGACGGCGTTGGCGCCCATTGCATCTCGCACATCATAGATCAGATGCACCACCAGGAATGCGCCGATGGGGGAGTCTTCGATCAGGCGGACTTCCAGATCGCGCGCGCCGCCACCGAACTTCTTCAAAACCGGGTCGATCGTGTCCGCTTCGGCGAGCAATTCTGTTTTGTGATCCAATAATGCCTGGCGCGCAGCCATCCGATCGGGGATATCCAGCACTTGCATTTGTCCGATCATCAATGGTTCGTCCGTCGTAACGGTGAATCCACCTCCCGCGCGGGCTAATTTCGCCATAAATGAGGCTCCGGCGACCACGGAAGGCTCTTCAATAGCCATCGGCACAAGCACATCCGTCCCGTTCACTTGAAAGTTCAGCGCGATCCCAAGCGGTAAGGCATGCGTGCCGATCACGTTTTCGATCATGTGCTCTGCTGCTTCAGGCGAGAGTCCGCCATTCGTGGCGTATACAGACAGATCGTCCCGCGCGATGTGGGCCGAATCGGCCAGTTTGGCGAGGCGTTCATCCAGAGTCAGGTCATAAAAGCCGGAAATACGGGAATTCGTCATGATTTTCCTGTTCATTGGTGTGCTAGACAGATTGTATGTCCCTTACCTGCCAAAATCTATCAGGCTTCCTGGAAATGGATCGCCTCGCCAGGGCAATTTACCCTTGAACCTGGCTGTGTCCGAAAGGTCTGAATGTCCGTGGAGCGCATGAACAAGTCCAAACGGATGGAAAAGGCCATCTCGAATGGAGTATTATAGTTGGAATGAGAGGATCGGCGATTATTCCGCGCTGCGATGAGCTGCCTTGAAAAAATATGGAAGGTTTGCCGAGCAGCAAGTTGTAAAAAATGGAGTTGCATGCGCGGGAAATCGATCCTGGAGTGAATATTTTCCTGTCGATTAACGTGAATGCGACGTTAATCACGTTCGTTCGCACGAAAAT
>CAYUUJ010000330.1:0-3708 GCA_964447845.1 uncultured Anaerolineaceae bacterium | reverse complement strand
ATGAACAAGTCCTTTTTCATATAACCCGAATGTAGATTTGCAGCCATGCAGTCGATTTTCCCGGAATCTATGTGTTTTTGATAATTGATCTATTCAAGGGATTATAACGGCTCGGTCTATTTTGTTCTATAATGAACGAAGAGAACCTGTCAGCAAAATTTGAATACAAATTGACCCGAAATTGATTGATAACCACTGGATTGCATTGAGCGTCGAATGAAGCAGAAATCTCTAACGGAAAGCTCCTTCGAAACCGTCGCAGAAGCGTACGATCGTAACGCCGACCAGTATGACGAATTTATTAAAAACAATCCCAACCTAAGCCGGATGAGGCAGAAGGTTTATGAGCATGTCTCGGCATATCTTCCTCAGGGATCAAGGATTTTAGATCTCGCCTGTGGCACGGGTACCGATGCGATCTGGTTTGCTCAACATGGATATACCGTTCACGGTGTTGATATTTCGGGCGACATGCTGAAGCGTGCCATCGATAAAGTCAGGGCGCTGGGTCTGGAAAAGCAGGTAACATTTGAACAGCGTTCTTATACCGATTTGTCAGGTCTCCAGGATCAATTTGACTGCACCTTCTCAAACTTTGGTGGCTTGAATTGTGTCTCTAACCTATCTATGGTTGCTTCCCAGGTTCGTCCGATGCTTCGGGCCAATGCGCTTGTGATTTGGGCGCTGATGCCGCCTTTTTGTCTCTGGGAAAGCGCCCAAGCTCTGCGTGGTCGATTTAAGTTGGCGGTGCGGAGATTTTCAGGGAAATCGATGGTTCACAAGGAAGGCCTTGTATATCCAGTCTATTATTACACTCCCAGACAAGTTTTGTTCGCTTGGGGTCCAGGCTTCCAGTCTGTGTCGGTCAAAGCGCTTTCGGTTATTACACCTCCAGCCACGAACAAAGATTTTGGCATCAAGCGCCCGCGCGCGTTCGAAATTCTGAGCAAACTGGATGATGCACTTGAGGATCAATGGCCTTTCAAATATTGGGGTGACTTCACGATCACCACACTTCGGTCGCGTTAATTTCCAATGCACAGTGACCTGGGTCGTAATTCATTCTGGCTTTTGCTTGCCCGTCTGAGCGCGCACGGTTTCGCCATCTTTTTTATCGTGCTAGCTGCCCGTCGACTGGGCGTCGATACCTTTGGTCAATTTACGGTCATCGCATCCCTGGTCATTGTTGCCAATACATTCACCACCTTTGGCACCGAGACCCTCCTGATTCGGGAAATCGCGAAAGCCGGGCAGGTCACCTCGCTTGCAGCGCGCGTGCTTGGTCTGCAACTTGGTTTATCCGCCTTCTGGTGGCTGGCGACACTTGTTGTGCGTCCCGATCCACCGCTTCTGGTCTATACCCTGAGTTTATTTCCTCTGGCCGTGGTGTCCGTGACCTCGGCCCTCTTACGTTCCTTTGAACGCATGAGTTTGTATTGGATTCTTAGTTTCATCAACGGTATCGTTCAAGCTATGGCCGCGCTGTTCTCTGCAGATTTATGGTCCCTTTGTGTCTTTGTTTTGTGCGGACAAATGGCAATGGCCGGTATGGCTTTGTGGATATGCCGTTTATCTCTGCCTCCTTTTGGCTTGTTTCCATCCATGAATTTTAAGCCCCTGTTGGCTATCGTCTGGCCGTTTGCGGCGATGACAACGCTGGCTGTTTTTTCGCAACGCCTCGGGATTCTCTCGATCGCGATCATCGAAGGCGACCAGGCTACAGGTCTTTTCTCGTCGGCAGTTCGTTTGGTTGAGGGCTTGAAATTTGGTCATTACGCAGTTTTGGGCGCGTTACTTCCGGCATTAGCCCGCGATGCAGCTCGCTCACGAAGAGGATTTAGGGTCAGCCTTCTTGTATTACTTACCACAAGTATTTTGCTCGCGGTTGGCGTTATGATTCTGGCACAGCCCATCATGGCACTCCTCTTCGGTCAAGCTTATGTACCTGCAGCAGACTTGTTATCCATCCTTGGCTGGACTCTCGTTCCTTATACGATTTCTGCATTTATTTCGGTTGACCTGGTCACACGTGGCAGGGAGCTTGATCTCTTGAAAGCCATGTTACTTTCCTTGCTGGTGTTTGTGGTCTTGTATATTTATATGATCAATGAGTATGGCCTGTCTGGTGCAGCATGGGCCGCTTTCGCTGGTGAAGTGCTTCAGGCAGTTATCTTGGTCCGGCTCGTGAAATCTTCCAATACTGATCGCATATCAAATTTGGCGAATCCCAATGAAGTCATCTGACGATGCCCAACCTCTCATGACTCCTTCCAGCCTGTTGGCATATCGCCGCGCCAAAGGCGAATTGCTTGATTTTCCTCCACCAGGCGCAGTCATTTTCGCGCCGCAGAAGAGCCTTGCTACCTACGCAGTGCGTCGCCACCCTGTCCGGAAGATTCGTGGATTTCTCGGTGAGTTTTACTTATTCAAACGTACGCAAGGACGGATCGCGCTATCGACCGGCTTTGGCATAGGCGCACCCGTCGTGGCCGGACTTGCAGATGAGTTTGCCGCGTTGGGCGCCAAGCAATTCATTTTGATCGGTATGGCCGGTGGTTTGCAGCCTGGTCTGCCTCCCGGCAGCCTGGTTATATCGACCCGAGCCCTGCGCGGGGAGGGGGTCTCTTCCCACTACCTGCCTCCTGAGCCTGGGGTCGACTCCTCATCGGAAATGGCACAGAAACTTAGTGCGATCCTTACAAAGCATCAGCATGCTCACACGCTTGGTCCCACGTGGACCACCGACGCGCCTTTCCGGGAATTGCGCGGAGTTGTATCGAAACACCAGCGTGCCGGCATCCTGGCCGTAGATATGGAGGCGGCAGCTTTATTAGCAGTGGCACAAGCAGCAAAATGCTCCGCGCTTGCCGCCTTTTCAATTGCAGACCAACTAACCGACGGCCATTGGAAAATGGACGCGGATTTGCGTACCAGTCAAAAGGGGTTATTCGTTTTATTCGATGCCGCGTTCGAGTACTTATCCAACAGCACGCAACCCTGAAACCCAATGCCATCCTTTGCGTATATCCACTCAGACTTGTAATTCCCCTAAAAAGATTTACACTATCATTGAATCCAATCCAAGGAGAACGAAATGGACAATCCAAGAGGTCGCACCCAACTGGTTCTTGGGCTGCTATTAATCCTGGCCGGAGCCTGGTTCCTGGCTGATCGCACCCTGCCTGCCTTCCACGAGCTTTTCTCAGAGTATTTGCAATGGCCGTTTACGCTGGTGGTGATCGGCGTGGGTTTGTTGATTCTGGGCTTGTTGCTCGGCGCGCCGGGTATGGCCGTTCCGGCCGCCATCCTTGCCGGGATAGGAGGGATCTTCATCTATCAGGATACCCATCATGACTATGCTTCCTGGTCCTATATGTGGACGTTGATCCCCGGCTTCGTGGGGGTGGGTTCCATCCTGGCCGGTCTTCTGGGCGATCACCCTTCTCATAATATGAAGCGAGGATTGAATCTGATGATCATCAGCGCGGTGCTGTTCCTGATCTTTTCTTCATTTCTGGGAGGCTGGGAGTTGCTCGGCAACTTCGGTCCGGCCATCCTGTTGATCCTGCTGGGATTATGGGTACTCGGCAGCGGTCTTTTTCAAACCCTGCGCAAGAAGGAACCGGAGCAGGAACCGGAGAAAGAGGAATAAATGGGACGCAATTCATTGCTGTGGGGTGCAGTTCTTCTGTTACTGGGTGGCCTGAT
>CAYUUJ010000329.1:0-3729 GCA_964447845.1 uncultured Anaerolineaceae bacterium | reverse complement strand
CACGTGGGAATATGCGGCAAGAGCCAGCCCAACGCGGCCGCTGAGCTGACCGCCAACATCGTCCAGGCTTGCAGATAGAGTTTAAAGATCGTGTTGGCGCGGCCAATGTCGCCGCGCAGGGTATACAGCTCAACGCCCAATGTCAAAGTGAGGGCCGTACCGATCATAAACAACGTGACGCGCTTGGCATCCGGTTGATCCGGCCGCAGGAGCAATATGCCTGCCCAGGCTGCCAACGGCAGAGCCAGCCAGCCCACCGAAACGCCTTTGTAGACAAAATAGACCAACAAGACGATCAGCACCGCCAGTGCGCCTTCGATCAGCAACTGATAGGATCTCAGCTTTTCCAACGAAGAAACCGGTGTGGAGGCCATCCATTGGCGCGTTTCCCAGATCAGCCAAAATATAATAATGACGAGGAAGAGACTCCAGTGGGTGAGATAGGATGCGAGAGGGGTGTGTGTGGCATTCCATGGATCGATGCTGCCGTAGGCCTGACTGTACCAGTAGGTGAACGGCGAATATAACCATGAAGCCACGAGATATAGCAAGCCTGCCGCGCCGATCCCAAGCAGGATGCGACCCAGCCAGGCCGGCAGGCCGAAGCGGCTTTCCTTCCACTCCCCGTATCGCCAGATCGTGTAGATCAATGAGACCGCGGCCAGCGCAAAATAAGTATACAGGTCCCATGTATTGGTCGGACGTAATGCGCCGATGAATAAGCCGCCGGCCAGGAACGTGGCCAGCCATTCAGCGCGGCTCAGACGCGCCCTGCACATGACGAATGATAGTGCCCAGGCAATGACGAACAACGCCAGCGGCATGACGATCATATGGGCATGCAGATCGCCATACAGGAATGTGAAGAACGGAAACTCTGTGATCTCATTTCCCGGTCCGGGTGGGATGACACGGCTGGGATTCCAATACCAGTCTCCATTCCCAAAAGGCAGGAGGCCGCCTACCATGGCAGTGAAGAATCCTTTAAAAGCCCAAATAATTCTCTGTGGGAAACTGGCATCCTCTATCACTCCGCCGGGCGCGGCCAGGCGTTGAAAGCCGCGGAATAGCATTTGCAAAGTCCCGAGGTTCCCAAGCATCACCATCATGACCGCCGCGGCAATGCCGGTCAGCAGTTGAAGGTTGAAGGCGTTGCCCTGAGCCAGTCGAAGGGTTGAAAGTTGTTTTTCGTCGGTAGGCGAACTTTCGGCGGTCGTCGAGTGCGCAAATAACTGCGAGGCGACCGTAAACGCGCCGATCGCAACCAGCGCGAACAAGGTCGGCAGGATCAGGTTGTATGCAATGGTGGGCACGATACCGAGCAGCTTCACAGGCGTGCCGACCAGGACAAAGCCATAGTAATAATAGTTGATATACCCGCCTGCGAACCACGGATCGTACGGCGGGAAGGACGTGCTCTTCAAAATCGCATTAAAGTATGAAAAATCCATGGGGCGCTCGCCACCCTTGGATGGATGCCACATATCCGGGTTGCCGAGCCGGATCAGCAGATCAAATACAAAAAAGGCGAAGAACAAAATCTCTATGGTCAGGAAGATGCGGCGGTTCGAATTCCAGTCCGTGCGCAGCCCCTCCCTGCGCAGCCAGCCGGCGGCCAGGCCTGTCACTGTGATCAGTGCGAACACCAGCGCGATACTGGTGCGCGTGTAGGGCAATCCGAGCGAGCCTCCCAACCAGGCCAGATATGCCAACAGGGCCAGTCCAACGATCCGGCTCAACGCATATGCATATGAACCCAGGCCCGGTAACGCCAGGCGGGTAAGCGGGTAGGCCACCAATCCCAACAAAAAGATTAAGGCGTACCAGAGCAGCAAGCCAAGCACGGGATATTTATTTTGCAGCCAATCGTAGCTGAACAAATCCGACCAGGTACCGCCGGCGCGTTGCTCTACCAGGCGGTCCGGCGGCAGCATCAGGTCTTTGAATTCATACTTGCCGGCTTCCTTGGGAGTGAGATGCACAACTTGCGATAGATCCACCGCGCCCAGCACAGTTCGAACCAGCGCCGGATCGTAATCGGCGCTCTTCTGGAAGATCAATACTTTCGGATGGTCGTAAAAGGTGAAAGCTTCTTCGGCCGCCTGGTCGTTAATGGTCAAGCGTCCCAGCGTTGGATAGGACTCGAAGACCTGCACCAGGTCGAACCCGAGCCGACCGTTAAATGTACCCGGCTGTGCCACCTGGTAGCACCAGATGATATTTTCCTCGGGTGGGCAGCCAATCAATTCACGGTAATAAACCGTCGTCAAAGGGTAGCGTTCGGGCAGGCGCGTGATCTGCGCATACTGATGATTTGTGGGAACGAAAATAAAATCGGTCTCGTTCAGGGTGTTTTGGAACCGCAAGACTTTGTCCGGATTATCGTCCCAGTACACCTGCAGGTTCAGGTCACCGCGATACAGACCGCCAAACGGGTCGTAGCCATCCGTCCGAAAAGGCAGGCTCCAGTCATAGTCCGTTTCATTGGAAATGGCCGAACCCGAAAGCATGACCGTCCCTGTCGTTTCGATCCTCAGCGTATAGGTTATGCCTTGCGTCAGCTCAACGGGATGATCGAGGGTCAACGTGACAGGACCTCCGCGCGGATCATCGCTCACGGTTGAGTTCGGCGTTATGCCGGCTACAGCCAGCGGCTGGACAGCGTCGGTCTGTTCGAGCAGGGACAGGCTCAGGGTCACAGGAGCGGCGGGGTCGAATTGCACGTGGGGCAGGAATATCCGGGTTAAAGTCCCATCTTTCCCTGCAGAAAAAATCGTTTGGTACGGGATCCCACTTTCAATCGTCCCGCCATATGGAAAAGTCAACGGCTGGGAGGCGCCATCCTCAAAGCGCAGCGTGATCGGGCCGGGCACGTTTTGGAAGATCCAGCGCGAGGCCGCAACGCGCGTCTCGTCACGCGTGTATATGCTCGCGAAGGCAAAAGCCCAAATGGCCGTGAGCGCCAGCACGAGCACGCCGACAGACAGGGCAATCCATTTCAACGGTCTAACCTTCGAATCTGCCAGCCTGAAGATTAACCAGGCCGCCATCATGCATAAGAGCGGATAGATAGGCAGTTGATAGCGCATGGTCGCATTGAATTGAAGCGACTGCCAACCGAAGTAAACCGCCGTCCAGGCCCAGAGCAGCAGGTGCTGATGGTCGCCTTTCAGAATGCGCCAACCCATGGCGATGAATCCTGCCCAGGCCAGGATGCCGAGCGGCAAGCCGAGCCCCCAGATTGTAAGATTGGTAAATGAATAAAGATGATTGCGGCGCGCCCACTGCAGGTTCCATGGCAGGTCGGCTTCGCCGGTTGCCTGTCCGCGTAATTCCTTCAGATTAGCAAGCCACTGCGGGTTGAGTAAGACACCGTTGAACGCATACGGTTGAAACAGACGGAAGGCCAGGAAGGTGGCCGCACCACCGATGAAGAGATACACAAGAATTCGAGACCAGCCCACGGATTTAATTGACCGGGGTTGAATGCCCCCTTCTTCCGATGAAATATGGAAGCGCTTGTTGAAACGAAGGATCAACGCCCCGGGCAAAACAACCGCCAGCACGATGGCATTGACCTTGCAGGCCGCGGCCAACCCGAGAGCCAGACCAAAAAAGATGGAATTCCAGAAGATCGGATCACGGGAGAATCGTGCGAGCGTGCGATTTAATACGGACCCCGATCCAGGTTCATTCTCCATCGCCACTTCTTGATCGTTCGAAGCCCCT
>CAYUUJ010000328.1:0-3740 GCA_964447845.1 uncultured Anaerolineaceae bacterium | reverse complement strand
GAAACTTCTTTGCCTCCACAGTATGCCCGGCAATTGCATGGGCGCGGGCGATGGCTTCATATGCAAACGGCAGATCGAACTCTTCCATCTCGGTCTTATTCTGTTCCAGAATTTCCGCGCAGCGGTGGGCGTGCTCCAGGGCCAGCGGTCCGTTCCCCAGCACTGAATAGACCCGCGCCAGCATCCACTCCCCGCGCTGGTGCCGGACTGCGCCTCCGGCAGTGCGCCAGTGGGTCAGGGAAGTGTGAGCATAGTCCAGCATGCGCTCGTTCTCGTCGCGCGTGCGCTCCGGCTTGTCGAGCAGCTCCCAGGTTTTGCCGTGATAATCCGTCGCAAAGTAATAATGTGCTTGAGAAAGGGTGAGGGTGGTTTCTTCGGCCATGGGTTTTTCTCCGCGCCGAGAATTATACAACAGGCGGCAGATCTGCCGGCAGGTAAAGTAGTCTGGAAGAGATAAACCGTAATTCGCAAGGTTTTTGCATAAATATCGTCAATTCGCTATAATATCAGTGTGCTATTTGAGCTGACGCTGCTGGTTGATATCACCGCGATGGCCGTTTCCCTGTGGATGGCGTTCTACCTGTTTGCGAGGGGCTTCCCCAGCCAGATTACATTGCGATCGGTGATTGTATTTCTGTTGCTTTTCGTATTCTTCTTTAGTGTAAATTATGATCTTTTCCACCCAAGCGCCAGTACGGTGGCTCTGCGCGCGGCCCTGGTCACACTGGGACTGGGAACCTGGTACGGTTTAACCTATCAACTTACATCCGTCCGCAGTCGTGAAAAACTTCGCTGGCTGGGGGTCAGCATTTACATCCTGTGTGGGATTACAACAATTCTGATATTGGGAGGGTCGAACCTATTCAGTGATGAACAGGGAAATGCACTTGACATGCCGCATATGAATATCGGCCTGTCGTCAGTCGTATACACATGTTTTCTATTGTTGTGTTCCTTCGGCATTTTGTACAATCTGTTCACAGACAAAAGAGTTGGACTTACTCCGCAGGGTAAATACTTCCTGATCGCGTCCATACTCATCATCAGCGCAGTCGGATATGGTGTTCTGGCGGTGACGAATACCTCACCACTGCCACGCGTGACGATGGACATGCTGATCCTGAGCGGCGTTACCCTATTGGGCGTTTCGGTCGCACGCCATCAGACGCTGGTCGAAAGGCGTACGACGTTCCAGGATTTTCCCGTTTCAGGATTAACTGTATTAGGATTATCGGCTTTGTATGCCTTTCTCGCCATGCGTGGAGGTTTGCCGCTCGACATGATCATCGTTGTGGTGGCAATCGTCATCATGACCCATTCGCTGTATGACGTGGTGCGCGAATTCCTGGAACGATCACGTATCCATCGTGAGAGCAGCTTTCGACGACAACTGCGCCAGCTTGAGAGCGAAAGTATCAGCGAGGAAGACCTGCGGACCCGCTTGAGGGACGGATTGAAATTGCTGTGTCAGACTCTCGAGTCGTCCGGGGGTTTCATCGCGGTGCGGCAGGGCGAATCCTTTGTAGTCATTGCCACCCAGGGATCTCTCGTGGAGGGCAGCAATATTTCCCCTGCCATCGTTGCCTGTGAAGACCTGTCCCGACTCGAAAATGACCGACTTTCCGACATCGTTTGGATCGCGCCCGCCATGGAAGCCGAAACGCAGATCGCAATTGTCGGCCTGGGTCCATCCCGGGCCAGGATGGATTATTCAACCCGGGATTTGGATCTACTGGCCGACGTCGCGGATCACGTAGGGACGATCATCTCGTTGAGCAATTTACAGCCTCGGAAAACTGAAAAGCTCCTGAACCTGGTAGCCGAATCCCAGGAAGATGCGATCGAAATTAACTCCAGCGCCGATGAGATGATCGCGACGATCACCACCCATCCGGATCCGGAGTTCATCAAAATGATCGAGGATGGGTTACGCCACCTGACCGACACCATCGCCCTGGGACAGTCGCCTCTTGCAGAATGGGCGCAGATCGACGGGGGCTCCCATGTTGAGCGCGGTAAGAAACTCCAGGGCTTTCTGACCGATTCCATCGAGTTGTTGCGTCCGGCAGGCACCCGCCCGGTAGAACCGCTGCCGCGCGTCTGGTACAACTATGTCGTCTTATATGATGCCTATGTGGAAGGGGTCCCAAACCGGGAGATCATATCCCGGTTGTATGTCTCCCAGGGAACCTTCAATCGTATCCGCCGAAATGCCGTGCGCGGCCTGGCCCGGTTGATGAGGGAAAAAAGATAAAATTTGCCCAGACCATACAGATTCTGTCTGCAAGGTCTGGGCACGATCATATTCGGTTAGGCAGCTTTCCCCTGGTTAAGGCAACAACCGGATGTATTCTATTTCAACCTGGGTGGTTTGGTCGATGGGATCAAAGCGTAACATCCCGATCCGGCCCTGCCATGAATCAATTTGCGACATGTCAACCAGGTATGTTTCGAATTCTCCAGAAGCTGAAACAGGGAAGCTTACCGAGGCATCCTCCGAAAAATCAGGCTCACCTGTATTAGAGAAGAAGAATTGAGCCATCCCGGCTGTATCGACTTTCATCCGAACCTCGATCTTGCTATAGGTAGTGGCGCTGAAACCCAATATGGGTGAGAAGACACGCGGGTCAGTCCAGGTCGACTCGATCCGCAGCTTGCCATCGTTGACACCGAATGTCCCGATCTGGTTGGCTGCCACCCAACCTTCACGGTTTGCGTCCTTCTCGAACTCCCAAGCATGCGGCACCTCGACCAACTCGCCGGTCAGCTTGACCGTCATGCGCTCGAGCGATGTGTCGTGCCAGCGCGTATTGCCGCGCGGGGTGGTGACGAAATAAATATAGAATTGATCGTCGGTGTTATGGGGATCGCCGTCCGGGCTGATGATGGTTGGGTAGGTAAGTTCGCAGCTGCAGCGGTTAAGCGGAATGCGGGGCGACCAGGTGTAGCCATCCTCGGAAGTTATCAGGTACATCGCAGAATCGTATGCATCGGTCCAACTATGGGAGGAGACCGCCATGATAAATTTATTCAGATATGTATTGAAGCTGACGCCATACCAGTTGGTCAGGGGATTACCTTCCTCCAGCGGCGAGGAACGGCCCAATAGACCCGGCTCTTGTTCGCCATTGTAGTATTTGAACCAGAGCGAGGTCGTTCCATTGCGCGCAGCCTCCACCACTTCGGCAACCGGTGCGGTCGCAACGGCGAGTTGGATCTCATCCAGATTCGTCAATCGATCGCGGAAATACAAGTAGAAAAGGCCGTCCTTGATGGCATAACTTGCACCGCCAATATCTGCACAACACGGCGCATCTACATTAGGTCGGGCATTCGTTTCCAGAATAATGCCCAGATTCTGAAAGGTCTTGCCCTCATCATGCGAGACTGCCACTCCAATAGCCGCATGGAAAATGCTTCCATTGCCTCCAAAGTGGCGTTCAGCGTGGTAGAACATCAACAGCATTCCGGTTTCAGGGTCCTGGTAGATCGAACCGCCGGATGCGAAGGGGAACTCAGGGTCAATCCCCTGGATGGTCATGCGGTTCGCCTCGACTCGGGCTCCGGGATCATCAAACGTGCCGAGCATGCGTGCGGTTCTAGCGCCATTCGGGGCGAAAAAGCGATATTGGTCGCCTCCGACCGGGATGAAGCCAAGATTTCCATCCGGCCAAAAGGGGCGATCGGCCCCAACTAAAGCAGCCCGGTGCCCTTGCTCATAGATAGTCTCCGTTGTAGTG
>CAYUUJ010000327.1:0-3749 GCA_964447845.1 uncultured Anaerolineaceae bacterium | reverse complement strand
GTGCTTTATGCCCGTGTGCGGAATGCCGCGCAAAGTATGGCAAGTGAGCAAGAAAACAAATCAGCAAATCAGCAAATCAGCAAATGAGCGAATTAACGAGTAGGCTAATCAGCAATCTACAATCGTCAATCTAAAATTTCTACGGGGTTGGCGTACGCGTGGGCGTTTTCGTTTTTGTGGGAGTCTTGCCGGTGGGTGAAGGTGTGATCTTCCCGATCGTACGGACTTTTAATTCCGCCTCGACCCGCATCTCTTCGCTCATGGCGGAGACCGGCATGCCCAGCAGGTCCTGCCAGGTCTGAACCGCATCTTCGATCTCGCCGCGCCTTTCCTGCACCAACGCCCGCCAGTACAAGACCAACGCTCGCTCCTGACTGGTCCGGGCCAGCGACCTGGCAGATTCGATCTGCAGGAATGCGCTGCCATATTTCCCCTGCAGATAATACGATCGCGTCAGGCCGATCTTGATATCGAGCGAGTCGTCGAAGAATGCGGCCGCGCGTTCCATGTCCGCTTGCGCCTCTTCGGCATCGCCCAGCTCAAGATATGAAAGCCCGCGGTAGATAAAAGCCTGACGCTGACTGGTATCCAGCGTGAGAGCCCGCGTCAGGGCTGAGACCGCAGCCTCATACTCCACAATCCGATAGTAAGACTCACCCAGTAAGGCAAAGGCTCGTCCGTCTTCTGGAACGTAGGTGGTGTAGGTTTCCAGTGCCTCGATCGCATCCGGATATTCTTCCTGCGCCACGAAAGTCTCCCCCAGGATCAAATACGCGGGCAGGACTGTGATGTCCATCTCATTGGCTTTTTGAGCGTTCTCCTGCGCCGAGGTGGTGTCTTCCAGCAACAGATATGCCTGTGCATATCCCAACGGCACCAGCGGCGACCCGGCCATGCGTTGCTCTGCCCGCGCCAGATCGACCAGGGCAGCCTCGGCATCCTTATTGTAAAGAAAATAATTGGCGCGTTCAAGATAGATCTCGCCGAAATTCGGATCGTATTGGACGGCCAGGTCGAAGAGCGGTGTGACGTCCGTGTTCGGATCCTGCAGGAGCCGGGCGCGCGCCAGGCCTAGATAGGCTGCGCCGAAGGTATTGTCGATCTTGAGCGCATCGTTATATGCCACGAGCGCGTCTGACGCATTCCCGTCCAGGCGATACGCCTCACCGATGAAGTAGAAGATGTCGGCCGAGTCCGGTTCGAGCCGCGCCAATTCCCGCATGGCATCGATGAATCCCTCCCAGTCTTCCCTGGCATAGGCAGCTTTGGCGATCCGAAACTGGTCGGAAGACTGAGGCGCACGCGGCGTATTAACATAGAAGGGCGTGGGAGTATAGGTGGCCGGCAGAAAAGCCCACAACGGTGTAGGCCCGATGAAGGTCGGGGTTGGCTGGCCTATCCCTCCGATCAAGGTGGGAGTCAATGTAAAGGTCGGGGACGGACCGGGCGTGGACGTATCGATCGGGTTGAAAACATTTCCACGCGGCAGCATCACACCGTACACTGCCAGACCACAAATTAAAATTCCCAGCACACCGATCCCGGCCAGCCGTGTCAACGGGTTGGAGGTCAGCGCGCGCACACCTGTCGGCTTGGGTTGTTCGTGGGCCAGCAGGAGTTTTTCCTCCCAGGCGCGCGGCCGGTCCAATCGAAATGGTTGAATGGTTTCGTCGGGAGCTAACGCGCCGAGCAGGACCAGGCCCCGTTTGGCGGTGGCATTTTCAGGGTCCAGCTTGAGCGCTGTCTGCAGACAGTAGATCCGCTCCTTCTGGGTCTCCACGGACGCGCTCATCCAAACCCAGTAGGTGGCGTTGCTTTGATCGGCTTTGAGAAGAAGTGTGAGCAGTTCCTTGGCGCGCGTTTTATCCCCGCGTTTTAACGCCTCCACCACATCTTGAAACATGAGGTCGTCGGCCATGTTCTGATTTTACCTTACTCGTGCTGTAGCCTCTTTTTTAGCGGGAATATGGCGGGATTTCGCCATGATGCTGTCATGATAGCAGGCGCACTATTCCTGAAACTCTTCAACTTGATAAATTTGTACCTTCAGGGGGATGCGCTGCCAGAGATTGGCATCCGACCCCATCTTTTCACACAAACTGCCCAGAAAATCCGCCGGGTTTGGAATTTTTTTCCAGACCTGCGGGAGGTAGGTGGCTCGGCGTGCACCATCGCGTAAGATGACCCCGTCCACGTGCGGACGAAGCTTCGAACGCAGTTCTTCCGGCGTGGCATATTCCAACGGGAGGGGTGCGGTCAGGCACGAAACCTCGATCCGGATCCCGTTTAATTCGCGTTCCTCCACTGGAGAAAAACGATAATCCTGCAGCGCTGCTACGACTGCCTGTTGGCGCACATCTTGGGCCAAGGGCTGAGTGGCAACCAACGTCCCCACGCAGCCGCGCAGCCCGCCATCCAATGTCAATGTAACGAAGGACGCGCCATGCGCCTGTAAGCCGGGTGTCAGGGACGACAGGTCCAGGCGGGAAAGCGACGCGCCACGCACACCTGACTCGAGCGCGGCGCGAGCCAGGCGAAGCAGTGTCCCTTTTTCATCAGTTGTCAGGCTTGCGGATTCCATGCGTACGATCTTCCCCGTTTGCAAAACCAGATCACTGCATCAAATTCCAGTAGCGCTGATTGTGATAGACCAGCGGTTGGCCTTCCGTTTCGACGCTCATCCCCACCACTTCAGCCAGGAATAATGTATTCATACCGACCGGGATGGCTTGCACCACCCGGCAATCCATGCGCGCCAACCCCGCTTTCAAAGCCGGCGCGCCGGTCACCAGCGTTTCCAGCTCCAGTCCGGCCATCCGGTCCACCGTCTCCGGAGCGTGGCCTGCAAAGAGCTCGGAGATCTCATGCTGATGCGCGGAGAGGATCGTCACGGCGAACGCGCCGGCCAATTTAACCAATTTGTGTGTGCGGCTTTCGGCCTGCAGGGAGATAACGATCAAGGGTGGGTCCAACGAAACAGAAGTAAACGAGCTCACCGTCATGCCGTGTCTCTCGATTCCATGTGCGGCGGTCACCACCGTCACGCCCGAGGTCCAGGCACGCATCAAGCGGCGTAACCTTTCAGCGTCAAGTTGCAAGATCGGTGTCTCCATACGGATTTCATCATAATTTGGAGCGGATGGAGCGTCAAGGCAGAAATTATTCGGCGGCGGGCGGGTTTCGCTGCCTGAAGGTAGCCTTTATGCCCGGCAAAATGCCCTGCGGGACTGGTAATTAATTACCTTTGCTTTTTGATGCATCTGGAGTACTATTTTGAATGAAAATGGAGAATATTTCTCCCGGATCTGCTCCATCAGCCCGATCGCGCGCGGCCATACCGTCGCGTACGCGTCCTCTTCGGGCATTCTGGTCAACATTAGGCATCGGCATAATGCTGGCCACACTTTTCACAGCCTGGACTCCCACCAACCTGTTCGCCACCAACTTTTCAGAACAACTCAGCCTGATCCTCACCCCGCCGGCCGGCGATTCTGGCTCGCTGGTGACTCCACAACCACAATTGCGGATCGGCATTGTAGCCGGTCATTCAGGCAATGACTCCGGCGCGGTCTGCCGCGACAGCACAGGCGAGGTCACGCTCACCGAAGCAGACGTCAACATGGAGATCGCCACCCTGGTCCAGAAGAAATTGGTGGACCTGGGTTTCCAGGTGGACCTCTTAAATGAATTCGATACGCGCCTGAACGGCTACCGCGCCGTGGCGTTGGTTTCCATCCATAACGATTCCT
>CAYUUJ010000326.1:0-3775 GCA_964447845.1 uncultured Anaerolineaceae bacterium | reverse complement strand
TCGAAGGGCACCTCAGGCTGCCGCCGCGGCTAAAAGCCGAAGCCCTGACCGTGATCGGCGATGTAAAGGGCCACGACGTGATCATCGCGGACGATGAGGTGGATACCGGCGGTTCGGTCTCTCAGGCTGTAGAGCTGGTGAAGAATGAAGGCGCGCGCGACATCTATCTTTCCGTGGTACATCCGATCCTCTCGCGCGATGGCGCCAAAAGACTGGGCGAGTTGCCGATCAAGCGTATTATCACCACCGACACCGTCCCGATCCCCGACGAAAAGATGAAATACCTGGAGAATAAGATCACGATCCTCACCGTCTCAGACCTGCTGGGTGAAGTCATCAAACGTGCCCACGAGGGACGCTCGGTAGGCGAGATGTTCAACGAATAAGAGACGTGTCATTTGTCATGTGTCATGTGTCAAGTGTCACGTGTCACGTGATTTTGCAACCTTGACACCTGAAACCTGACACTTGACACTTCTTCCCCCCCATGCCCGAATTACCTGAAGTCGAAACGATCGTCCGTGGTTTACGTCCTCAATTGGTCGGCCGCACGATCCTCGAATCCGACCTGCGCTGGGCGCGCACGCTCGCGACTCCCTCGCCCCGAAAATTCAAGGAACAGATCCGCGGCCAGAAGATCATTTCGGTGACACGGCGCGCCAAATTTCTCAACCTGCAGCTCTCAACTTACAACTTAATTGCACATCTGCGCATGAGCGGGGACCTCTCGCTGAAAAACGGTAAAATTGAGCCGCAAAAGCACGACCGGCTGATCCTGGACCTCAAGCCGAACGGCAGCGCCGGTCACAAGCTGGTTTTCAACGATACGCGCAAGTTCGGCCGTATCTGGCTGACCAGCGATCCAGCTGAGGTGCTCGGCCGACTTGGGCCCGAGCCGCTCTCGGACGAGTTCACGCCCGGCTGGCTGTACACGAACCTGCGCGCCCGCCGCCGCCAGCTCAAGCCGTTGCTGCTGGACCAGTCCTTTCTGGCTGGGCTGGGCAACATCTACACGGACGAGGCTCTGCACATGGCGCGACTGCATCCGTTGGCCGACTCGGCGGGTGTGACGGCCAAACAAGCCGAGCGTCTATGGGCGGCAGTGCAGTCCGTGCTCAATGAAGGCATCCTCCGCAACGGCGCCAGTATAGACTGGGCGTATCGCGGCGGCGAATTTCAGAATTATTTCCGGGTCTACGATCGTGAGGGACAGCCATGTCCCGTGTGTGGCAGGTTGATCCAAAGACTGGTTGTCGGGCAGCGCGGCACGCACATCTGCCCCAAGTGTCAGAAGGGATAAGCCATGCAAGTGAATATTACGATGGTCATTATTGTCGCCGTGGTCTGCATGTTCTTTGGCTATTTCTTTGGGTTGTTCGAGGGCCGCGCCCGGGGATATAAGAAACGCAAAGCCGAAGAGGAAACGGGAAAAGTTGAAGCTGAGCCGCAGGTACAGGTAATTGAAGCCCCAGCCCCTGTGGTATTCGATGACCCCGGTCTGTTGCGCTTGCGGGAGGATGGCGGAAAATTCCAGGTGGAGTTGGACGGCACGCCCATCCCTTTTGATGCCGTGGCGCCTGAACAGCGCAAGCGGCTGATCGAACTGATCACACGCATCCGCCCCTGGGTGGAAGGGCGTCAAGCGGCAGCCTCTGCCGTATCACAGCTCGTTACACCGATCTCTCAACCGGTTGCGCCTGTGGTGCTTGTGCCTCCGATCAAGAAGGAAGAACCCACGACTCCCAAGACCATGGTGGGCCAGATCGATTACATTCTTCAGGAGCGGATCGCAGATACGCCGCTTGCCAAACGCGGCATCAAGTTGGAAGAATCACCCGGCGGCGGTGTAGCGGTGGTGGTCGGAATTAAACGCTACCCGGGTCTGGGGGATGTCCCGGATGAGGAAGTGCAGACCGTCATCCGCGCCGCCATCGCCGAGTGGGAAAGAAAGTTCACCCCGGGAATGTAAGTTTCAATTTGCCACAGATCCTTCGGCGGATTTACACGAATTGGGTTAGTCTCTCTGAAAGAGCCGGCCCAATTTTTATTTCATACACTTTTAACGCGAAAATCGCGAATAGGGCGAAATACGCGAAAAGCACATGTCATTGCGAGGAGTGGCGTAGCCCGACGTGGCAATCGCCGCGCGAAAGAGGGGATTGCTTCCCGCAGGCTCGCAATGGTCTAAAGACCACTTTGTGACGTGCAATTTGACCGCGCGGATCGCGTCAGCGACAAACCCAACTGTCCGCGGTATTCGTTCTTTTCGCGTCATTCGCGTTTAGATTGCCTTTTGCTGGAAGACCGTGCGGGTCGCGCGAGCTGCAGACCCTACTCATCAGACCCCACTAATAATCCGTGCCAATACCACTGTGTGGCACACGTCCGTGTAATCGGTGTAATCCGTGGCCGATTTCTTTTCCCGCAATACGAGGCTTGAAATTTATAGCGACTTGACCAGATACAACTCACCGCGCTCGAAGCCGCGGCCAAGATAATACAGCCGCGTTCCCACCGCCGAGATCACCGCCATGCGCTGATAACCCCGTGCGCGCGCGATGGCTTCCGCTTGCTCCAACAAATGTGTCCCCAGGCCGGCATGCTGCGCCGCGCCGCTTTGCTCCACACCGACTCCCAACGACTGTCCATACACGTGCACCTCACGGATCAGCGCCGCGCCTTCCAGATCGCCCAGACCTGTCTCCGGAGACTCTTCTCCCGGCAAAGACAATCTCACAAAGCCCGCCAATTTATCATCCGGCGTGACGTAGGACAGGAAATGTTCCTCCGCCCCGCCTGCCTGATAGACCAGGTCGTCCAGCCGCAATAGATCTGCATCGACCCGCTTGCCGCGCACCTCGCGGCAGCGGACGCACTCGCAGCGCGTGCCGCGTCTCTTCATTTCAAGTTGTATATCCTGGCGCAGGCTGGTACGCCGGTTGCCTTCCACCACATTGGTGGAAGGAATATCACGGATGACGCGGTTGACGCGGCAGTAACGCGGGATGGCCGGCTTGATGTCCGCGATCAGTTCGATCAATTCCTCGGTCGTGTATGGATGGAACTCGCCGCGCAGCCAGTAATCATATAACTCGGCGTTCGCCAGCAATTGATTCGGATAGATCTTGATCTCATCCGGGCAGAACCCCTCCCACATGCGGGCAAAATCGACTCGATCGGAGTCCGGTGTTGCGCCGTGTAAATTTGGCATCCAGTGCAAGACCACCTTGAAGCCCGCCGCGCGCAGAAGCGCCACGGCCTGGCGGGTGCATTCCACGTCATGCCCGCGCTTGTTGAGCTCGAGGATGTCGTCGTCCAGGCTTTGCGCGCCCATCTGGACCTTGGTCACGCCCAGATAACGCAGCCAGCGGATCTCGTCCTGGGTGATCTCGTCCGGCCGGGTCTCGATCACCAGGCCCACGTTGCGGTGTGAGGCGGATTCATTCAGGGCTTGAGCTGCGGGCAAATTAACCGCGGAGTCGCTGAGCCGGCGGAGTTCTATTTGGTTTTTCTCTGCGATCTCCGCGTCTCTGCAGTCGATTCCATTCATCGCATCGAAACACCGCTCGATGAACCATTCCTGATAGTCGCGCCGGTACGAAGACCACGTCCCGCCCAGGATCAACAGTTCGATCTTATCAGTGGGATGGCCGAGGGTTTCGAGCGCCTGGATGCGCGAGACAACCTGCGCGTACGGATCGAACTCGTGCTCGAGGGCCCGCATGGCGCCGGGTTCGTCCGGCAGATAACTCTTCGGCATGCGCACGTCGGTGGG
>CAYUUJ010000325.1:0-3783 GCA_964447845.1 uncultured Anaerolineaceae bacterium | reverse complement strand
GGCCGCTTCGGCCGCCTCAAGGATCTCGTCCACGCTGCGCTCACGGACCGGGCGGGTGATCATGCCGGCGTGACAGAATCGGCAGCCGCGCGTGCAACCACGCATGATCTCGATCGAGATGCGGTTGTGGACGATGTCGATGTTGGGGACGATGAAGCTGGTGGGCGGGGGAGGCAGTTTTGCCACCACGCGTTTGACGACCGGATTGGCAAGGCCCTCGACGAGCGCCTCGGTGTGCGAAACCGTGCCGTCATCCATGTAATAGGTTTCATAATACTTGGGGACATAGACGCCCGGAATTTTTGCCAGGGCGAGGAGTAACTCGTCACGGTCAAAAGTCAAAGGTCGAACGTCGCTGCCGACCTTTGACTTTTGACCTTTGACCTTTTGCACCGTATTAATAATATCGTGGATAACTTCCTCGCCCTCGCCGATCACGAATGCGTCGATGAAAGCGTGCATCGGCTCGGGGTTCATCGTCGAGTGGCCGCCCGCGATCACGATGGGATGGGTTTCGTCCCGATCCTCGGAACGGACCGGAATCCCGGAGAGATCCAATATATTGAGGGTATTGGTGTAGAGCGTCTCATAGGGGAGGGAAAAGCCGAGGATGTCGAAACAGGCCAGGGGGCGTTTTGATTCGAGCGAGTGGAGTGGGATGCCATGCTCGCGCATCAGGGCTTCCATGTCCAGCCAGGGAGCGTAAGCACGTTCGGCCAGCGCGTCCTGGCGCTGATTGACCTGGTCGTACAAGATCTTGAGTCCGACATTCGAGACGCCGATGTCGTAAATATCCGGGAAGATAAAGGCAACTTTCGTTGCGATCGTGTCCCAATCCTTGACGACGATATTGAGCTCGCCGCCCACGTAACGGCCGGGCTTCTGAACCTTAAGGAGAATGCGATCGAGTTTGGATTCGATCTCCTGCGGGGATAACATGCTTAAGATTATAACAAAGAACGCTCTCTTAAATGCGTACGGGCGACCTGCCAGGTCGCCCGTACATTAAATTTAATGCAGCTTGTTACGCTGTCTTACGCGCCTGCCTGGCTTCGCGTCCCCACAGCCACAATGCGCCCAGGCCGGCCAGGACGACCACGAAGTCAACCAACCACCCAAGGAAGCCCAGGGGGATGAGCGGGAAGTTCAGCAGCCCGATCACGACCACCACTACCAGCACACCCACAACCAACGGCCAGACTTTATGTTCTGCCATTGCTGGGTTGGACCTGCCGAGGATCCACTTGCCGACCGTTTCGCCAACCACGATCTTGGCCACATAGGCGGTAGCCAGCGAAAAGCCGACGATAAGTACGAACAGCGTTAAGAGGCCGAGGCCGATGATCGTTCCGCTCACGCCCCCCAAAGTGAGGAAGCCGAACAGAATGGCACCCAGGATCATCACGAGGCAGACAGCCAGCATCGTGAAGATGACGGCCGCCCAGGCGATGGCGCCCCAGCCCAAGCTGGCCAGCGGCTGCGCTCTGAGTTTCTCGGTGAGGGTTTTCATAAATCCAGGGAACAGCCAGCCGAGCAACAGGGCGAACAAGACCAAGGTCACTGCGGCGCGCACCAGGTCCAGCGCCCAATTGCCAACGATCTCGGCCTGGGTCGGTTCCTCGATAATATGCTTGTCATCCAGTTGAGGTGCGACGCGCTTGATCTGTCCGCCTACAACTCCGGCCGGGATCGGGAGATCCACGGTGCTGGAGTACACCAGGTCGCCGGCGATCTCAGCGCTATCTGCCACGGTCAAGCCCGGCTGCACGCTGGGTAGACTGATCGGGATATCATTCATGAACATATTCATGGGCGGACCGGATTTACTGTCTTCGGTGGCATCCACATAGGCGTTCACATCGCCGCCAAATGTCCCGCGTAATTCGAGCGCGCCGGTACCGGCCATCACATCGCCGGCCACATCACCGGCTAGTAATGTCTGGCCGCTGCCGACCACCACTTCGCCGCCCACAGCGCTGCCGTCCTTGGTCTCCAGGCTGGCGCCGCCGGCGACCAGATCACCACCGACTTGTGCTGCGTCACCGAGCTGCAGGGCAGCACCGGCAATACGCGCGTCATCGGTGACTGTGCCGTTGATGACCACGGTTTGAGCCGCGGCGATCAGGTCCCCGTCGATCGTGCCGTTGATCCAGACGATTTGGGCGAAGACGATCACATCGCCATTGACTGTGCCGTCCAGGGTAAAGGTCTCGGCTGTGACATATAAGTCATCATTGATGACTTCATTCGCTTCGACGGTCACATCGTCGCCCGTGCGGTCTTCGAAGGCGTAGGCCGGCGTGACGAATGTCAGGGCCAGCACTGCCAGCAGGGTAAATACAGATACGAACTTGTACATGTGTTTCATTGGATCTCCTTATGGAATAGAAAAACGACTTCTTAGGCAGATATACGGGCCAATGTGCCAGAAGTCGCAGATTTGGAGAAATTGGTAACTCATCCGCTAATCTTCGCAAATTTACCAAGTCAATTCGCGAAGATTAGCGAAAATTCGCGGATGAACAGGTCACGCGAACACCCATGTGATGGTTCTAGTTAAGAAAATAATGGCTGGTAGTCTTGGCCAGACCGTATCATTTCCTCACGGTTGGCCTCAGTGAGCGGTGAGAAGTTCTCGCAAGCCTTGAGCATGATCGGGAATATGCGCGTATCCCCTGCAGTGCATAAACCGGTCACCTCGTACGAGAGCGCGAAATTGACGACTTGCTGGATGTGTTGGAGGTCTTCGAATGGCTCATACCAGGTGGTGGCTGTGTGCGCTTTATCGCCCCACGGACCTTTGGTAATGGCCTTGATGATCATAGTTCCAACGTCTTTGGTCTTACAGGCTTCAACCAATTCTTCCGCAGATTTTCGATATTCGGGATTCGCCATCTGGATATAGTTAAGGGGGAAGAGGACCGAATCAAAATCGAAACGCCTCAACGCTTCCAGAAAGATCCTGGGGGTATCCACGCCATGACCTGTGATCCCGATATGGCGCGTCAGACCTTGAGCGCGCGCCTCCACGAATGCCTCCAGCGCGCCCCCTTTGGTAGTGACTGCATCCAGTTCGTCCATGCTGGTGATGGCATGGCACTGGTACAGATCAAATGCCTCGGTTTGCAAGCGCTCCAAAGACCGGTGCAGTTCCTTCCAGGCTTCTTCTTTGGTGCGTTCCATCGTCTTACAGCCGAGAAAAAATCGGTTGCGCTCACGCGGCATCCAGGGGCCGATGCGTTCCTCCGCCTGTCCATAAGAGGGAGCCACGTCAATGTGATTAATGCCCGCTTCAATGACCTTTTCCATTACGCGGTCAGCGTCTGCCTGCGAGATCTCCCAAAAACCCGCCGCGCCGAAAATGGCGACCGTGCTCATGTGTCCCGTACGGCCAAAACGTCGCTTTTCCATTTTCAGGCTCCTTGATGATTTAGGATGCGTTTGGTCTTCTTGTTGCTCCGGCCAGCTTAATCGAATTATAACTTTAAAGAGCATTATCCCGGGCAAGCCCGGTGCCTGGAATTGATATGTATCAACTATGCTAGAATCGACGGAGAGTTATTTATTTTCCCGACCAGACTTACATCCAATGATCTGTAAAAACTGCCAGACGGTCAATCCTGAGGGAGCCAGATTTTGCATGAATTGCGGGACCGGCCTGCTTCCCGCGGGGAATACCAATTCAGGGGAGGCGGCGAGTTTCAAACTGGATCGGTTTATCCCGCGCGAATTACTGGCCAAATTAGAATCCGCACGCGCGCATGGGGGCATGACCGGCGAACG
>CAYUUJ010000324.1:0-3784 GCA_964447845.1 uncultured Anaerolineaceae bacterium | reverse complement strand
GCGCCTGGACGGACCCTCACGACTCTGCCGAATGGCAACGATCTCCTGCCTGCCCGCCAGGAAGTAGAAGCCCTGCTGGGATCCAACACGACCATTTAATTGGGCCAGCGCGACCGGCAAGTCTGAACCATTAAAGCGTACTGGTAGAAAGCGCGCCAACTCATCCAGTCTTAACGGATAATTAAAAATATCTGAGTAAGCCAGGGTTTCAAGGATGGCGTGAGTGAGTCCCTTATCAGAAAACATACGTTACAATAATATACTTCGCAGCAGGGCATCTGTCAAACTGCGATGGTAAGATCTCCCGGTAGGTCGAAATTAATCTTCAGGAGTTGGTAAAGTCCGCAATGCACCTTGTCGTCGTCAGCCCGTTCCCCCCAACCATCACAGGCGTAGGACAATACGGGTACCACATCACACGCGCACTGGCTGAGACGGGCGCGTTCGGTCGAATTACAGTATTGGCTGAGGAGTCAAGCACTTCGGAACACCCCAATCACCTTGGCATCACAGAAGTCGAATATTGCTGGAAACCTGGCCAGTTAAACGTTCAAAGCACGATCCTCTCCCGCATCAAACAATTGAACCCCGATCTGATCTGGTTCAATCTACGGGTCAGCATGTTCGGGAAGTCCTCCTGGCTGAACGCGCTGGGTTTAACCACGCCGATGATCGCGCGCCAGATGGGCTATCCCACGGTAGTTACCCTGCACGAGTTGGTTGAGCTGGCAGACTTGCGCACATTAGACGCACCCGGCGGTTGGATCGCCCCACTGGGGGCGCGATTGATCACGGATATTTCCAGCCAGGCTGACGTGGTCTGCCTGACCCTGCGGCACTACGTGGAATGGTTTGCCGCAAAACGGCCGGACGTGGACTGCGTCTATATTCCCCTTGGCGCATTGCAGGAACCCATATTGTTGGAAGAGGTTACTGGACCCGAATTGCTTTTGTTTACCATGCCGGCACCCTTTAAAGGAATAGAACTCCTGCTGAAAGCATTTCCCCGGCTGAAACTACAATTTCCGGACCTTCGCCTGACCATCGCAGGCGAGGAACATCCGCGCTTCCCCGGTTACGTCGAAAAAGTGATGACAAGTTTTAACGGAATGAAGGACGTACATTGGAGAGGCCAGATCCCCGAAGAAAATCTGGTCGACCTGTTCCGCCGGGCGAAAATCGTCGTGCTGCCTTACACCGCCTCGACGGGCGCCTCAAGCGTATTGTATCAAGCTGCGACATGGGGCCGCCCGGTGGTAGCGTCGAACTTGAATGAGATCCGCACCCTGGCTGCCGAAAGCAGATTTCAGGTAAATTTCTTTGAAACTGGTAATACAGATAGTCTATATGAGGCGATCAGGGATCTTCTCAATTCGCCGGAGCAACGGCGCGCACAAGCCGAAAATAATTTCAAAGCCGTACAGAATATGCGCCTTGCGGTCACCTGCCATCGTTATATTAAAGCCTTCAACCGCGCACTTGAAAAACGCAGAAGTCCAAAACGGATCCCGATCACACAAATCCCCAATATAGAGACAGCATGATCCCACGCCGTCTTCGGCTGGCGTTGTTGATCTCGTTTCTCGCTCATGGGCTGTTTGTCCTGACAGCCCGGTACCGTCTCAGCTACGACGCGTATACTCACATGCTGTTCGCCGATCATTATGCGCGTGATTGGTTCTCGTTGTGGGAAACGCGCTGGTATACGGGGTTCGAGATCGTCTCATATCCCCCGCTCATCCATCAACTGATCGCATTATTTATCCCGCTGATCGGTTTCGACGCGGCCTACGCGCTCGTTCTGTGGGCGGTCACCAGCCTGTATCCGCTGGGCATTTATGCCTTCACACGTATATTCACCGGAAAAACTGCCGCCTCTTACGCAGCGCTGGCAGGTGCTCTGTTGCTTCCCATTTATGTCACTGCGCATATCTTCGGTCAGTTGCCGTTCCTGGGGAGCACACTATTCTCTTTGTTCGGAGCAGCTGCATTTGCGCGGTATCTGCGTGAAGGCGGCCTCCACAATCTGGCTCTGACCATCGCACTCAACGCAACCACCATGGCTGCTCATCATGCCACGCTTTTATTACAGCCTTTTCTGATCCTGGCGGTGGTCCTCGCCCAAGTCAGGATAACGCGATGGCAGATAATACTTCGAAGGCTCCTGCCCTACAGTATCCTTGCAGTCCTTGCATGTTTGATCGTAATTTGGCCGTTCTGGCAATGGGGCGCGCATCAGACGCTGCAAACTCCGATCGACCATCCATCCCGGCATAACCTTTTGACGGATTCATTTGCCCAAGCCATCTTTTTCTGGCCACTTTATGGTCCGCTGGTGGCGATCATTCCATTCGTCTTCTATAAGTGGCCGGCGCGCTTTTGGGGACTGATCGTTTCCTTCACGATCCTTTTCTTGCTGGGCCTGGGTGGAACCACCTCGCTGCCGGCTCTGATCTTCGGTAAAGCCTGGGAATGGCTGACCTATGACCGCTTTACCTTCTGGGCCAGCCTGACGTTGCTGCCATTTTTTGGAATTCTATTTATTCTCCTTAAACAGAGATGGGGAGGGCGCTTCACTCCCCGGCTCCTGCCTACTCCGCTTCGAGGACGTTTGATCTACGCCCTGATCTTCTCCGTTTTCGCGGCGACTTCGCTGGGCGCCTGGCTGACGCCCTTCCTCTTCCCCACCCAGCCGGAACCGATCAATATGCAGCCCATCGTGGATTTTCTTGAGGAGGCCGATCACTCCCAATGGCGGTATGTGACTTTTGGCTTCGGGAACCAATACACCTATCTCAATTTATTAACCACGGCTACCACGATAGACGGCAGCTATCACACTGCACGCGGCCTGCCCGAATTACGGGAGAGCGGCCTGGCGGAGATCGACACGGTCTTCTGGTCCTCCAAGGGCATACCTGCGATCAGTCCGATCTTGAAAAAATCCGGCGAACACGGTGTGCGCTGGGGGTTCGTCAACAGCAAACAATTCATGATCCCGGATCTTCAAAAGAAAAACTGGAGGTTCATTAACCGCATTGATTTCAGCCCCGAGCTGCGCAAGGATGGCTGGGTCTTTGTCAAACTGTTGCGCAACGGGATCCAGGTTTGGGAAAACCCGGCTGCCAAACCACCGACCTTATACGAACCTCCCGCGGATCCGTTAGCTTCAATATCATGGGGAATTCTGCCTCTGCTAACGCTCTTCACTTCGGCCAGCCTGGCCGGTCTGCGTTTGAAACCCGCAGCTACACAAACTGCTTTACTCGCCATCCATTCTATTGCGATCGGCCTATTACCAATCAGCCTTATCTTTTGGGTGTTCGGGCAACTAACCGAGATTGAATATCCTCTGGTTTATTTCACGTATACCAATGCTTTGTTTTTCACCAGTGATGCATTGGCTTTAATTGCAGTATTTACATGGTCCGTTCAACGGGTTTTTGAATTAATAAGGCCATCCGGTCAGCCCCTTCCGAAAAAACATTTTTCCGTACTGAATTTACTGTCGTCGATCAATACTTGGTTTTTCGGGTTATGTTTGTTGGCCTCATTGAGCGTGATCTGGTCCCAGGATGCGAGAATTTCCCTGTATGTCAGTCTTCACCTTTGGTTGGTATTCGGGCTTTTCCGCTCACTCCAGGATCGCCTTGATGTTTGGCGGACCTTTGCTTTTGGGGCTACTACCGCCCTGGCGCTTCAGGTCTTCTTCGGGTTGTGGCAGTTCGCGGTCCAATCCACGGCTTTTCTGGCACCGTTGGGATTACTTTGGCCGGGTTCCCTG
>CAYUUJ010000323.1:0-3790 GCA_964447845.1 uncultured Anaerolineaceae bacterium | reverse complement strand
TGCTATGCGCCCCCAGCCTGCGGGCGGTCTCAGCTCCATTTCGGTTGGCGGCTTGGGTTGTGGTGGTTTCGTGCGCGATCGTACTTCTGATGACAGACGCGCGGGCCGCTATGGTCTTCACCTTCGGAATTCTGACGCTCAGCCTGCTGCCGAACAAGATCTTCGATTTTGCGCGTTGGGGGCCCCTGGCGGCGTCGTTTGCGCCGGTGATGCTCATGCTCGTGGCCCCTACAATGCTTGGCAGCTTGCAGGGCTTTCAACGGCCGGCCGGTACGATGGATGCCGAGGTCAAAGCCGCCCTGACTAGCGAACTCTGTCCTCAGGGAGCCACCCCGTCGAGCGGCGCCTTGAGCAATCGGCCGCTCATCTGGGAGATCGTCTTGCGTCAACTTCGAGAGCCGCAGCCGGTGCACCTCGTCGGCTTCGGGTACCGCGGGCAGCTGGCCTCCGGCCTTTCGGTGCACCTGTCTTGTATCTTCCTCAGCTACGTGCACAGAAATCTTGCGTCAGCTCACAATATCTGGCTGCAAACGGTACTGGATATTGGGTATCTGGGATTGGTGGTCGTTGTGGGCTTGATTGTCCTATTGACCCGGCGCCTGACGGACCTCGCCCGAACCGACGGCGATCCGGTCGCTTCCGGCATGTTGCTGGCGCTGTTGTACATCGTGCTGGCCGGTTCTCTCGAGGCGACTCTGTCGCCAGACTACAACGGCATTTTCTATATCTTCATAACGACACTCGTGGTCTATTTGGCGCAGCAGCGCCGGGTGACGGCTTCGGTGCCTCAGGCAACTTAGCATGCTAAGACGGTTTTCGACCAACTTTGCCCTGTTTTCAATCCTGATCGATGGGCTGGTAGTGGTGTTCAGCTTATGGAGTGCAGCGACGTTCAGGCCATTGTTGAATGTTTTCTCTTTTATTGAACGGCTCACACCTCCGGTGCTGGTGCCTCCCGCTCTCTATGTATTGTTTCCTCTTACCTGGCTGGTAATATTTTCCGCGCTGGCGATCTATGATGGGAAAAAATACCTGCGGGCAGGCGATGAGTTCTCGGGATTAACCCTGGGAATGGTGATCGCATCCGTTTCAGCGGCGGGCATCCTGTATTTTTCCTACCGTGATGTTTCCAGGGCGCTATATGTGGTATTTGTCCTGCAGATGTATCTTCTCAGCCTGGGCTGGCGGGGAATGGCCCGCTGGTATTTTCGAATTCGATCCAGTTCCCCGCGCACCATGCGGCGGATTTTGGTGATCGGCAGCGGCCCTCTGGGCCAGCGCGTCGGTGATCAGATTCAGAAGTCAACAGTTGACGGTTTCAGCATCGTGGGTTTTATTGACGACCAGCAATCCGCGGTCGGTCGATACCCATTTCTCGGCGGCACAGGGAAAGTTCGATCGGTCATCAATGAACAGGCGGTCAGTGATGTGGTCATCGCCCTGCCGCACTCGGCCTACCATCAACTTGGGGATGTCGTGCAGCTTCTTGAGGATATTCCGGTGCGGGTATGGGTGGCGCTTGGATTCTTCGATCTGACTTTGTATGAAACTGAAATTGCCGACTTTGCCGGGATTCCGATGCTGGATCTGCGGGCTTCCGCCATCGATGACTACCAGCGGATGCTGAAGCGCGCTTTTGATATGCTGATCGGCAGCCTGGCGTTGATCCTGACTCTGCCCGTTATGGGCGTGCTCGCGCTGGCAGTGCTGGTCGAGGACGGTCCTCCGGTGCTTTTTCGTCAACTACGCGCAGGTGAAAATGGCCGGCTGTTCGAGATGCTCAAGTTCAGGACCATGATTCGGGATGCGGAAAAACTACGGGCCATGGCCGAGCACACCGACCGGGACGGTAATCTGATCCACAAATCCCGCGCAGATCCGCGCGTGACACGTATTGGCCGGTTTCTGCGCCGGTTCAGCCTGGATGAGTTGCCGCAATTGTTCAACATCCTGACGGGTACAATTTGTCTGGTAGGCCCGCGGCCCGAAATGCCCTACCTGGTGGAAAAATACCAGCCGTGGCAGCGAAAGCTATTCGCGGTTCCGCCCGGTCTGACGGGCTGGTGGCAGGTTAACGGGCGGAGCGACCGGCCCATGCACCTGAACACCGAAGATGATCTGTACTACATTCAGAACTATTCAATCTGGCTTGATCTTCAGATTCTGGTCCGTACTCTGTGGGTGGTGCTGGTCGGCAGAGGATCTTATTAGGTGTAACGAATCGGCGTGCGGCCCGGCCTCTATACAGCTCTGCCTGCCGGGTTTTCCGCTCGTTCGTAAGCCGTCGATTTTCTGCATCGCATGTAATGAATCGCAAGTATTCCGTTCCGCAGCCTGGTCTGCATAACACCCGGCGCAAATCAGATCGTCTTTCTATGTCTCTTCCCGCATGATCATAAACCAACGTCTGCTCAACATTCTTGATTCATTTGTTGTGATCTTGGGACTCGTAAGTCTCAACGCCTCGGCGCTCGCGGAGTATGATCAATTCCCTGCGCTGGATACGACCGCTGGCCGCGGCTGGCAGATAGCCTTTGGCTATATAAGTGTGGTTATTCTTATCGCGATTCTGCTGGCTCAAAAAGGGTTGTTCAGAGATCTGATTTCGGCCTGGCGGAATAACCCGTGGCTGCTCTTGTTTCTCGGCCTGTCAGCCGCATCCATACTGTGGTCGGTTTATCCTGTTGCCACGCTGTACGAGACCATTCTCTTGATATGTTCGACCTGCATTGCATCGTACTTCGCGATCCGATATCGTCATCGTGGAATGATCCATGTTTTAACTTGGTTCGCGGCGGCGTGCACCGCGTTGAGCCTGCTGATTGTTTTCTTCACGCCGCTTGGAATTATGCACGGGCCGGGCCATGCAGACTCATGGCGGGGCCTGTTCTGGCACAGGAATCATACCGGCAGCCTGATGGCGTTTTTCGCGATGATCTTTTTAGCGAGAGTTTTGATGGACAAATCGATGACAATGCCCGCAAAGGCTGTGTTGGTTGTTTTCTACCTGCTTGCTGCGTGGCATGTATTCGGGAGCCGTTCCGCCACAGGGAAAATCATATTCGTGCTATTGAATTTTTCAACCGTGATCGCCTGGGCGTGGATAAATTGGCGCACGAAAATCAAGGTACGGCATTACTGGACTCTCGCGGCGGCATTCACTATCGTGATGATTGCCTTGGCTGTAAATCTTCCGTTTTTCTTCGGACTATTTGGCCGCTCCGTAACAATGACCGGCCGAACCATGATGTGGCCGGATTTGTTCAATAACTTTTATTTGACCAGACCCATATTGGGGCACGGTTTTGGAGCAATATGGATGCAGGAAAGCTTTCGGGCGACTATGCAGGCCAGATGGGATTGGAATTATCAGCCGTATTTCGCGGATAACGGCTATTTGGACTTGCTGCTCAATTTGGGCGCTGCCGGGCTGGCGTCCTTTATTGTGGTCTTTGTTCAGACCACCGTCCGCACTTTCAGGAAAGTCCTGGCCAGCGGTTCGTGGACGTATCTATTTGCGCTGCTTACTCTGCTGTATGTCTTCCTGGCAAACCTTTCTTACAGCTTTCTATTCGAAGTCGATTATTTCGTTTGGTGGCTGCTGGTGATCGTCGTATTCCTTGTATCCATGCCGGCTGCGAACCAGGCATGAAGGGTTTCGGGATGGACGATTCCGAACTTTTGCGTGAAGTTGCACGCACTTTTCATTGGATGAAACAGTTGCCGCGCTCCAAGTACCGAATCTATCAAATGCCAGGGGACTCAGGTTGCTGCGTGTTTCGGAGTGTAT
>CAYUUJ010000322.1:0-3793 GCA_964447845.1 uncultured Anaerolineaceae bacterium | reverse complement strand
TTCGGCCACGGATCCTTCGGCGGATAAAAAACCGTGATAATCCGCCGAAGGATCCGTGGCTGATAATATATGCTTGACGTTTCCTCCCGCGCGGCATACAATCCAGTCACAATTAAATAAGGCCTTAAGCGGCGAAGCCGGTGCGAATCCGGCGCTGTCCCGCAACTGTGAGTTTAGTCGGCTAGTCTCCTGGTCAAATGGTCTTATAGTCTGATGGCTCCATCCCGAGCCCGTGGACTATAAGACTAGCAGACTAGCGACTATCAGACTAAACAAGTCAGGTCGCCCGCCATGGCCGGTTCTACCACACTCTCGTGGAAAGGAGGTGGAGGACGGCGTCATTGGATTGCCTCTCCTGCCTCCCCTATCAGATGATAGGGGATTTTGCTTGCCCCAGGGTTTGGGGATTTTATATTCATAGGAGTATCGATGTTTCGTAAATTGTTCTTTACTGTTTTAGTACTGGGTTTGTTGATCGGCGCCTGCGCACCGCTCGCCCCGGCTGCCGAGGGACTGCACTTCACCGACGGACTTGGCCGGGATGTCACGCTGGCCGGCCCTGCCGAACGCGTGGTTTCGTTGGCACCTTCAAATACCGAGATCCTGTTCGCCATCGGCGCGGGTGAGCAGGTGGTGGGGCGGGACCAGTTCTCTGATTACCCCGTTGA
Source organism: uncultured Anaerolineaceae bacterium (assembly GCA_964447845.1). GTDB lineage: Bacteria > Chloroflexota > Anaerolineae > Anaerolineales > Villigracilaceae > DASXQN01. The sequence goes on along the minus strand of CAYUUJ010000322.1, from coordinate 3,125 downwards.
CGCCGCGTCAACCGCCGACATCGGCTCGGCCTTCGAAGCCCTGAATACCGAGTTGATCGTATCGCTCGAGCCGGACCTGGTGCTGGCGGCTGAGATCAACACACCCGAACAGGTGAACGCGCTCGAAGACCTGGGCATCACGGTGTATTACCTCAACAACCCGACCACGCTGGAGGAAATGTACGATAACCTGGAGATCGTGGCGCAGCTCACCGGTCGCGAAGCAGAGGCCGAGGATTTGATCGAGTCACTGCAGGTGCGCGTGGCCGCGGTGGATGAGAAGATCGCGCCCATCAGTTCGCGTCCCAGCGTATTCTATGAACTGGACGGCACCGACCCGGCCAAACCGTATACGGCCGGCAAGAGCACCTTCATTACATTGCTGATCGAGCGCGCTGGCGGATACAACATCGCCTCGGATATTGAAGGTTACCCTCAACTGAGTCTCGAGCAGGTGGTGGCGGCCGATCCGGCTTTTATCATTCTGGGCGATGCGGCTTATGGCGTCACTCCTGAATTAGTCGCGGCCAGGCCGGGCTGGGGAGACTTGAGCGCGGTTAAAAACGGACAGGTCTTTCCCTTTGACGATAACCTGCTCAGCCGCCCAGGTCCGCGCCTGGTGGATGGTCTGGAAGCGTTGGCAAAATTACTGCGTCCAGAATTATTTAAATGATCGCGTAGGGGCGACCCATTGGGTCGCCCCTACCCAAAAAAATGAAACGCATCCCGCCTTTTCTATCCGTCCTGCTCTTCCTCGGCCTGGCATTACTCATCAGCCTGGCGATCGGCTCGGTGTTTATCCCGCCCGGGGAGGTATGGCGCGCGTTAACTGGAGCAGCGACCAGCGAGACCTTCCGCACCATCGTGCTGGATATCCGCCTGCCGCGCACGGCGCTGATCGCGCTGGTGGGCGCGGCACTGGCCGGAAGCGGTGCGGCGTATCAGGGACTATTCCGCAATCCGCTGGCGGACCCTTATCTGATCGGTGTGGCTTCGGGAGCGGCCCTGGGCGCGGTGCTGGCCATGTCCGTGAATTGGCCGTACACCACACTGGGATTGCTGGCAGTGCCATTGGCATCTTTTGCGGCCAGCCTGCTCACGGTGTATCTCGTGTACACATTTGCTCACGTGGGTGGCAGTGTGCCCACCACGAACTTGATCCTTGCAGGCGTGGCCTTTTCCTCCTTTGCCACCGCGTTGACTTCATTTCTCATGCTGCGCTCGACCGGCGAAGTCCGCCGCGCGCTCGGCTGGCTGCTGGGCGGCGTGAGCCTGGTGGGCTGGGATGTCACACTGACGCTCGTCCCCTACCTGGTGATCGGTTTGACAGTGCTAGTGCTGAACGGATACGCCTTGAACCTGCTGCAATTCGGCGACGATCAGGCCAGGCAAATGGGTCTGGATGCGCGCCGCGCAAAAATCATCATCATCGTGGCGGCTTCGCTCGTCTCAGCCGCCGCGGTATCGTTCGCGGGCATCATCGGTTTCGTCGGCCTCGTCGTTCCGCATATCGTGCGAATTTGGTGGGGCGTGGATTATCGCCGCCTGATCCCGTTGAGCATCCTCGGCGGCGCGTCGATCCTGTTGTTCGCGGATGTGCTGGCGCGGGTCATCATGGCGCCGCAAGAATTGCCGGTGGGCATCGTGACTGCACTTGCCGGCGCGCCGTTCTTCCTGTGGGTGTTGAGGCGGGCGAAGAACCAGGGATTATGGTGAAATCGTGACCAGTAAGAATGTCAAAAAAGGACTGGTGATTCTCAATACAGGGAACGGCAAAGGCAAGAGCACTTCGGCCTTTGGCGTACTGTTGCATGCCTGGGGACGCGGTTTTAGCGTTTGTGTGGTGCAATTTATTAAAGCTGAGACGGGGCAGTGGAGCGAGATCAAGGCCGCGAAAAAACTCGGTATTGACTGGTCTGCCACCGGTGACGGTTTTACGTGGACTTCCAAAGACATGGATGAAACGATCGCGCGGGCGCTCAAGGGCTGGGAGGTGGCGCAGGGGAAGATCACCAGCCGCGAGTATGACATCCTTATTCTGGACGAATTCACATACGCACTGCATTTCGGCTGGCTGAATACCGCAGAAATCATTCAATGGCTCAAAGCCAACAAGCCGGAAAACCTGCATCTCATCATTACCGGGCGCGAGGCACCCCAGGCTCTGATCGATTATGCAGACCTTGTGACCGAGATGCGCGAGATCAAACATCCGTTCGCGACGCAGGGGATCCAGGCGCAGCCCGGGATCGAATTTTGACATGTCATTACGAGGGAGCCGCGCAAGCGGCGACCGAAACAATCTCATGTTTTCCACGAAAGACATAATGAAACTAGAAGACTTAATTGCCAGGATCCAGCCTCTTGATGAAGCCGCCATGCAGTCCGCGCGCCTGCGGCAGGATAAGCTCACCAAGCCGCAGGGCAGCCTCGGGCGATTGGAAGAACTTTCCATCCTCTTGGCCGGCATAACAGCCGATCCATTTCCATCTGTCGAACGCAAGACTGTGATCGTAATGGCCGCGGATCATGGTGTAACGCAGGAAGGCGTCAGCGCGTATCCCGCCGAGGTGACCGTGCAGATGGTGCTGAACTTCCTGCGCGGCGGGGCGGCCATCAATGTGCTGGCGCGTCAGGCCGGCGCGCAAGTTGTGATCGTGGATATGGGCGTCGCAGCGGATGTCCCTGCGCACGAGGGGTTATTAATTAAGAAGATCGCGTACGGTAGCGGGAACATCTGCAGGGGTCCGGCGATGACGCGTGAACAGGCAACGGAGTCAATTTTGAGTGGCGCGCAGATCGTCGAAGCGGAACTTGAGCGAGGGGCTGATGTCTTTGCGACAGGCGATATGGGCATCGGCAATACCACACCGTCGGCCGCCATCGCTTGCGCGCTGATGTCGGTTTCACCCGCAGAGATCGCGGGCCGCGGTACAGGCCTGGATGAGGCGGGATATGAACGCAAACTGCACGTGATCGAACGCGCGTTGGCGGTAAACAATCCGGATGCAAAAGACGCGCTGGATGTGCTTGCAAAAGTCGGAGGCTTTGAGATCGGCGGGCTGGCGGGCGTGATCCTGGCGGCCGCTGCGCATCGCAAGCCTGTCATCATCGATGGTTTTATT
>CAYUUJ010000321.1:0-3805 GCA_964447845.1 uncultured Anaerolineaceae bacterium | reverse complement strand
CGGGCCTGCGCGTGACCGGCTTGAAGACCAAGTTCGCTTCGAAGGTGCGCGTGGTGGGATTGGGCGGCGGCGCGAAGATTCGCAACTCTGCCCCGGACTTCAACCTGGAGATCGCCGAAAGCGATATCTCCACCGCCGATATCGAACTGCTGGCGCGCGAGCTGGATCTGAAAGAGACCACTGCCACCACGCTCGACGCGTTGTGGAATACGTTCAAGCGCGATTGGTTCGGCGAGTTCAAGAACATGACGCAGGAAGTGGTGAGCTCTGAAGATGGTAAGAAAGTTCCGGCCAATGGAAGCGTGGCGGCCTGGGCTAATGCCAACGGCGTGAATGTGATGGCGGCTGAGGCGCTGCACAACAAACTGCGTCGGTTGTTCAACAAGGAATACATCGTCGCCAAGCCCGCGCAGGATTCGATCAAGGAAGTCATCAGCGCGCTCGAGAACGGACAGCATATCGTGCTGTCGTTCGGCGTGTTCGAGAGCGACCTGGACTACCTGCTGGTGAGCAACCTCTTAACAAGACGCATCCGCGAGGCCTGGGAGAAGAAGACCAACGCATTCCGCACGTCCGGCAAAGAGGAGCCGCGCCAGCTCGTGATCGTGATCGAGGAGGCGCACAAACTGCTCAACCGCGAGATGGCCGCGCAGACCACGTTCAGCACCATCGCGCGCGAGATGCGCAAATATTACGTCACGCTGCTGATCATCGACCAGCGCCCATCGCAGATCTATGATGAGGTCATGTCGCAACTCGGCACCCGCATCTCCGGCTGGCTGGGCGACGACGACGATATCCACGCCGTGCTCTCGGGTCTTTCCGGACGCGAGGCCTTACGCGGCATGCTGGCACGGCTGCAACCAAAAGAAGAAGTGTTATTACTAGGTTGGGGCGTCCCGATGCCGCTGCCGGTGAAGTCGAGGCGCTATGATGATATGTTCTGGAAAGAGTTACTAGGTGGGGGGAAGCGGAGCAAGGAGCAGAATCTGAAGGAGTTGGGATTTTAAATCTGATCAGCAGCGCAGTGGTCACGGTGCTTAAGTGAACATCGCCAAGCGCGTCTACAAATATTTTCGCTGGCGCATACGTGCGTTGTACTGGCATTTTTTACATGCCATCCAATCTCGACGGCGGCCGCGACTCACCTCCATGCCTGACGGGAGTATTCCGGCCTTACAGTGCGTGATCGCTTACAACCGCTTTGGCGGATATTGCGTTCCGCTTGCATCCAGCGATCGGCGCACTTCGGGGGCCATCCTGGCAGGCAGGGTTCATGAACCGCGCACGATCGAGTTCATACTGGCACACTGCGCCGAAGGGGATATCATCCATGCCGGGGCATATTTTGGAGACTTCCTGCCTGTGCTCTCGCGCGGCTGCGCGACGGGCGCGCACATTTGGGCATTTGAACCGGGCAGCGAAAATTATCGCTGTGCACTGATCACCATGCAGATCAACGACCTGCAAAATGTCACGCTTGCGCATGCCGGCCTGGGATCAAACACGCAACGGGCATCCATGATAATTATGGATAAATGGGGCCGGGCAAAGGGTCCGGCCAGCCGGGTGGCAGCGACTGATCAAACTTTGCAGCCCGGTCATACCGAGCAAATCGAATTGGTTCGGATCGACGATGTCATCCCCCCAGACCGCCGCGTATCGATCCTGCACCTGGATGTGGAGAAATACGAGCAGCAGGCCCTGCAGGGAGGGTTGAAAACCATCCAGCGCTGTAAACCCATTTTAATCCTGGAAACCATGCCCGGGGAGTCCTGGATGGCTGAACACATTTTCCCGCTGGGCTATACCCTGCTCGAGCAGCACTTGGAAGAGAACGCCGTGCTGCTTCCGCCTGATTGAATGCAGGTTATCGGGAAAAAAAGTATGATGTTCAAAACTGCAAACAAAGGATAAAAAATGGAATCGATCCTGCTCATCCTCGTGATCGGCCCGATCGGAGGCATCGCCTTTGGCATACAAAGCCCACTCGCCAGCCTGCTCACGCAAGAATTAGAAATCAAAGACCCCGCGCTCCGGCGGGGTCTTATTTTATTGATAACAATTCTTATGTGCATCTGAACCGACTGATCAGGATTTTCTGCTCATCACCACCAGGACGATCAGGATGAATATGCTTGAGATCAGGAGGATCATCCCCCAGCCGAGCAGGGTCTTGCTCCAGTAGATTTGCGCGTCATCCTTGTCAACGTAGGTCCAATAGTAATTTTTGTGGAAGAAGTCGATTTCCCCTTCGGCTCTTCCCACAGCCGTATTGCGACCTGATTCCCATTCGGCGTAGACGTCCAGATAGTCTTCCAAATCCTGTTCATACGCATCGGCTTCGTCTTTATAAGCATTTAATTGAGAGGTAAAGGTTTCCCGAATCGAATCTACTTCGTCCTCATACTTTCGCAATTGACTGAAGTAATCAAGCAACGCTCTCCTGTTCGTAAGGTCAGTTGGGGTGAAAGGAGCTTTCGGAAATACAGGCTCTTCAGGCGGATCACCGAGCTTTTCGGGTTCCACGGGCCTCAACTGATCGATCGCCGGATCGTAATAACGGCCAATTCCGGGGAACTGACAGACATCCTGATGCAAAACATTTGTGCCCATGCAGGTGCATCCACGAGCATCTTTTTCTTCGAGGCTCAAGGAGTCGCGAAAATCAGGTTCAAGCTGCCAACACACGTCCCCGGCGATATCCGAGCCGCCTCCGCTCACTCCGATCATGGTCTGGTATGCCCAACTAAGGGGAGAAAAAGCACTCACATAGCGCGGCACCGGCAACATGGCGCCAGCCATCACGAGCTGCGGCACGATCATGATGACAACCAGCAAGGGTGTTGCATTCGGGTTGGAAGAAATGGCAGAGGCCGTCAAACCAACCATCATGCCCGCAAAACAAGCCAGGCACATGGTGACATAAAATAAACTCAATTCCAAAAAGCCGCCCGGCATGCTGTAGGCGGTATAGCGAACAATAGTGAACACCAGCCCCTGGTACAACGCCATCAAGCTCGCCACCCAAACTTTTGAGCTGACATAAGGCAGTACCCGCAGACCAACAAGGCGTTCGCGTTTGTAGATGTCGATCTCCTTAACGATCTCTCGATTTTGCGAGAATGCCCCGATCAAGGCGCCGTACATCAGGGACAAAAAGAAGGACGAGATGGCGTTAAACATATCGCCTGCAAAGTAATCGAACACATTCCTGCCCAGGATAAAGGCGCTGCTGTAATCCATCGAAGCCACGATCAGCGGCGCGAGCAGCATTAAGATCAGACTTGTGCGATCACGACGCAGGATCTTTATATTGCGATCCGAGAGAACAAAAAATTGGCGCCATCCGGAAATCTTTTTGCCAACCCGCTTCGGCGGCTTGCTTGTTTTCGCCGCCCGCTCACCCGCAGGCTGCACAGCCTGTAGTGAATGTCCCCCAGCCTGCAATGGTCCCTGGATGTTTTTTTCATAGGCAGGGTCGCTGCGGAAACGCTCCCCCCATTCCTCCGGAGTTCCCCTGGAGGTGTCATCTAAAATCGCATAGATCTCGTCAAATTCAAGAGCGTGAAACTTTCTTTCGTCTTCTGAGCGATATTGGTCAAAATACTTAAGTGCCTGCTTGGGTGAGCCATACCAGGCAAGAAATCCGCCGCGTGCCATGAAGATCACTTTATCAGCCAGCGCCACATTCTTGGTGGCATGTGTGATCAGGATAATTGTGCGTCCCTGGTCGGCCAGTTTACGCATCAGGTGCATCAGGGAGGTCTCATTGGCAGGGTCCAGACCCGAAGTCGGTTCATCC
>CAYUUJ010000320.1:0-3807 GCA_964447845.1 uncultured Anaerolineaceae bacterium | reverse complement strand
GCCGGGAGCTCAACTGAAAAACTGCCATTCTTGGAGATATTCGCAAATGAGATCGACCCGCATTGACCGAAATCATTGGGGGAATATAAAGTCAATGAGAGATTGAATGTTCCGCCGGATTGATTTTTGACGAGGGTCCTATGTAATGGGCCAGCCTCGCCCTTATTCAGGGGATGGATGCAATTGTCCGTGCCGGTGGTATTCTGGGTGGGTCCAGCTGTCGGGAGCGAGGAGGTGGGTGGGGGAAGAGGCGTGTCGCTCGGGATCGGGCTGGGCGTATCTGTCGGGGGAACAGGCGTGGCAGTCGGAATGGCTGCTTCGGTTTGTGCCACCATGGTCCATGCCGCGGCCACGGCAGTGCCTTGCACATCCGCAGGGCTCAGCGTCGGAGTTCCCTGGGGACCGCAAGCGGCCAGTAATGCCGTCAGCAGGATTGAGATCAGGATCGTCTTTTTCATTTTTATTCGTGTCTCCTTGTAGCTTGTTCAATTACCTTACGACAATACGGTCCTTGTAGATCGTGATCATCCTCTCGTTGGCTTTGCCAAGAGAAAACTGGCCGCTCATTTTTTTTCCACCGACCCAGGCAACATAGATGTATTTGCCGGCAGGTGCTTGGATTTCGAGACGGCGCGGGACCGGGTATTCCAAAATGCTGATCTGTCCATCGGTCGTCACACATTGCAAAGAAATATACACTTCGCTTTTTGACCGGTTGATGATCTTCAGCGTGCCGGCAGGGATCCCCGGCGGCAGAGTGCCGAAAAATCTGGGGTAAAGCGTCGGTGTTGGGCTTCCGCTGGGGGCTGTTTCCGTTGCCGGGACCAGGGTCGAGGGCGTTCCCGTTACATTTGTCGGAGTAACGGCCGTTCCGGTTGTTAACGTTGCAAATACTGTTTCGGTCAGCGTGATCGATGCAGTCGGTACCGCCGATTGGGTTGCGGTGAGGGAATGCGTCGGGCTGGCGGTCCTTGTGGCGCTGGGGATCAGCGTTGGAGTCGCTTGTGATACCAACGTTTGCGCCGCTTCCGTCAGACCTGCTGCAATCGTGGCGCCTACGTCAGGTTGTTGCGCCGGGTCCGCTGACGGTTGAAGAAAGGCGGGTAGACAGGCAGTCAGCGTTACAGTCGCGATCAGGACGACGAAGTGGAGTTTTTTCACTGCCCGGCTCCCCTGAAGGTACGCCTAATTCTGGCCGGCAACTTCCATGAACTGAGTCACAATATCGCGCAGCATACGCTCGGGGACGGCCCCAACTTGACGGTGAACAATTTTGCCATTCGCGACGAAGAGCATTGTCGGAATTCCTTGAATGCCATACTTCTGCATCCATTCCGGATTCTCATCCGTGTTGACCTTGGCGACCTTCATATTCCCGTCGTACTCCCTGGCAAGTTTGTCGAGGATCGGGGCTACCATTTTGCATGGACCGCACCACGGCGCCCAAAAGTCGACTATCACAGGGATCGCTGATTTCAGAACCGTCTCTTCGAAGGCCGCATCGGTAACGTGTATGGGTTCTCCGGTCATAATTCTATTATATTACCCTTCCATAAGCGTCAGGTGAGCGGTTTCCAGCTTACCAAGCTACGGAGTATATCACAGATTAAAATCATCCCTGATATAATCGCGGCTCATGGTCGAGTTCCTGGCGCGCTGGAAAGCAGGACTTTCCAAATCGAGTAAGAGCACCTTTGGCCGGCTGGCCGGCATGCTGGGTGCGACTGAAATCACAGACGACACATGGGACGACCTGGAAGCGCTACTGCTTCAGGCAGACCTGGGTGTTGAAACGACGACCTCTGTGTTGGACTCACTGAAGTGGCTCGTACGGACCCGCGGCCTGACGCGCGCCGACGAGCTTACAGAGACCCTCAGGGCTGAACTTCGCGCCCGACTGGACACACCACCTGTACTTACCTGGACTGTTAAACCCAGCATCATTCTGGTCGTAGGCGTGAATGGTTCTGGTAAAACGACCACCCTCGCCAAACTCGCAGAACGATATCAGGCTGAAAATAAGGTGGTGTTATTGGGCGCAGCCGACACATTCCGCGCGGCAGCCGTGGATCAGCTTCAAGTCTGGGGTGGCAGGTTGGGGGTCGAGGTGATCGCAGGTGCCCCTGAGAGCGATCCGGGTGCAGTAGCTTTCAATACGGTCCAAGCCGGGGTTGCCCGCAAAGTGGATATTGTCATGATCGATACGGCTGGTCGCCTGCACACCCGGTTTAATTTGATGGAAGAGCTGAAAAAAGTTCATCGCGTCGTCGGAAAGTCACTCCAGGGGGCTCCGCATGCCGTCTGGCTGGTGCTGGATGCGACCACCGGTCAGAACGCTTTGCAACAAGCCAAAGCTTTTAAGGAAGCCGTGACCGTCACTGGTGTGATCTTATCGAAACTGGATCTCTCCGCCCGCGGCGGCATGGCCTTCGCGATCCAACGCGAGCTTGGACTGCCGATCTTATTCGCGGGCCTGGGTGAGAAGTCTGCGGACCTGCAACCTTTCGACCCCGATGCTTTTGTAGAAGGCATCCTGTCCACATCCTAGGAGGAATCATGCAAGACTTGCTTGAACGCTTGCAGGCAGCACAAAGCCTGACTCATCAACTCATGGTGCATCTTTGACCTGGCCGGCAAAGAGACTCAACTTTCCCAGTTAGAAAAACAGATCGAACATCCCGATTTCTGGAATAACGCGGCAGAGGCGCAACGCGTCATGAAGCGCGCCTCCGGCTTTCGCGAAGACGTCCAGAGTTGGCGCGCCTTCGATCAGCATCTCGTTGACCTGATCGAGCTGGCGCGATTGGATGATGATGCTTTGCGAGCTGACCTTGAAAGCGAGGTCGCAAAAGTGGAAACCGATCTGGAGAAACGCACTTTTGCCGCCATGCTCTCCGGAAAATATGATGCGGATAGTGCGCTGCTCGCCCTTCACGCCGGCGCAGGCGGCACAGACTCGCAAGATTGGGCCGGCATTCTTTTACGCATGTATCTGCGTTGGGCTGAAAAGCACGGTTATGAGACCGAGATCCTCGATCAAACCGATGGCGAAGAAGCCGGTATAAAAAGTGTCACACTGGCGATCAATGGCCGTTACCCATATGGATACCTGCGCTCGGAAAAGGGGGTTCACCGCCTCGTGCGCCTCTCGCCATTCGACTCTGCGCACCGAAGACATACTTCGTTCGCGCTGGTGGAGATTCTGCCTCAAGCATCGATGGACGAGGCTGAGATCGAGATCCTCCCAGGTGATCTGAGAATGGATGTCTTCCGTTCATCAGGCGCCGGCGGACAGAACGTCCAAAAAAATGCCACGGCAGTCCGTCTAACGCATATCCCGACCGGAGTGGTGGTGGTCTGTCAAAATGAACGCTCGCAATTACAAAATCGCGAGAATGCCTTGCGCGTTTTACGCGCCCGTCTCCTGGAACTCAAACAAGCGGAGAAGGAACAGGAAATAGCCGTGCTGCGTGGTGAATACACCAAGGCGGAGTGGGGTAGCCAGATCCGGTCGTATGTCCTGCATCCCTACCAGATGGTGAAAGATCACCGCACGGAATATGAAACCGGTAACACGCAGGCCGTCCTGGATGGCGAGCTTGACCCATTCATGGAAGCGTATTTACGCAGCAGCTCAAATCAAGGAGTCAAATGAGCGAAATTGTCCCTCAACTGGAGACGTTCATTGCCAGCCGGATCCTAAAGCAGCCAAATCGGAAGATCGACGCCGACGAGGCCTTGATCTCCGGCGGTTTGATCGATTCGTTCAGCCTGATGGATCTGGCGTTGTTCGTTGAGGATACCTTC
>CAYUUJ010000319.1:0-3808 GCA_964447845.1 uncultured Anaerolineaceae bacterium | reverse complement strand
ATCACGGGCAGTTCAGCAGCCGGGTCGGCATTTGCCAGGCTGCCGCCCAGCGTGCCGCGATTGCGGATCTGCGGATGAGCAACGTACGTACTGGCTTCTTTTAATAACGGAACCCACCTGGCGATCAAGGGGTCGAATTCCAACTGTCGTTCACGGGTCATGGCGCCGATGCGCAGGGAAGACGGATCATTCTGGACTACGTAATTTAACTCCGCCACTCGATTGAGATCGATCAGCATCGAGGGCTGGACCACACGAAAATTCATGGCCGGCACCAGGCTCTGCCCGCCGGCCAGCAATTTGGCTTCCTCGCCGTGCTCATGCTTTAAAGCCAGCGCCTCTTCCAGCGATGCGGGGGCGTGGTATTCAAATGCAGCTGGTTTCATATCCGGGCCTCATAGATCACAATAATTGCTCCTTAGATAGTATCTGATAACATACCACTAAGTCACCAAGCCGCTAAGTCACGAAGCTTTTTTCTCTTGGTGTTCTCGAGACGGAACCTGCCCTGCCGAAGGTTTCGATGGGTGCCTGTGTGGTTGGAAACACTAAGTTTTCAGACGCTCATTTAGACAGTTCTATGAACAACTTCGCTCGGGAGGGGATCAGCCTGCTGGTTCTGTGTGCGATGCGCTTCCACTATTTCTGCCATGATCGCCAGGGCGATCTCTTCGGGCGTGTCCGCGCCAATCTTCAGACCGATCGGCGTGTGGAGTCTTGCCAGTTGTGCTTCGCTCAACCCAGCCTGCAACAATCGCTCACGCCGCTGGGACTGTGTTTTACGGCTGCCCAAGGCGCCCACATAGAATGCCAGGCTGGGCAGCGCAATTCTAAGCGCGGGATCATCCAGCTTCGGATCGTGTGTAAGCATCGCCACCGCGGTCGAGCGGGTGAGTGGGATCTTTCGAAAAGCCTCTTCGGGCCAGTTTTGAATCATTTGATCTACATGCGGGAAACGGTCCGTATTCCCCCAGGACCCGCGCGGATCGATGACGATGGTGTGGTACCCGAGCGTCTTTGCCAGCGACATCAAAGCGATGGCGATCTGAACTCCACCTACGGCGATGAGAGTTGGTGGGGGCAGGATGGTTTCGATGAACAGTTCGACTGACCCGTCCAACATTATGCGGGTCGAGGTACCTTGCGAAAGAGCCTCTCCAGCCAATTTCAAGGCTCTGTGATCCCACTCATCACCCAGGGTGCCCGCGACCAGGCCGTCTGCGCGCACCAAAAGCTCGCGGCCCAGCATATCACCCGTGCCGCGTATGACGGTGATCAAGACTGCCTGGTGCTCATCCATCCAGACCGAACGCAGAGCTTCGAACAATTTCAAATCCAGGGGTTTTACAAGGATATCGATACTGCCACCGCATGCCAGGCCCACCTCCCAGGCAGTCTCATCCGACACACCAAAGTGCAGCAGGCGTGCTTGATTCGTTTTGAGGGACTCAAGCGCGGCCTCGATCACCGCGCGCTCCACGCAACCGCCGCTGACGGATCCGGCAAATTTTCCGTCGGCGGTGACCGCCATCCTGGCTCCCGGCCGGCGCGGCGAGGAGCCCCAGGTTTGAATGACCGTTGCCAGTGCGACCTGCCGGTGCGCTTTGAGCCAATCATCCAGTTGGGGCAAAATATCATGCATATTCGACTCTGTCACTTTCAGGATTGCTTTGAGAATTCGCCTTCGATCCTGCGGCGTACCTCATCATAGAATTGGCTTGAAAGTTTTTGGGAGACTGGCAGCATCAGCCGGGCAGCCAGGCTAGCCAGTTGCCCCGAGACATTCACATCCGCCGTCCAGGTTACAAGCGTAGCTCCATCCGGCGCATCGCTGAGTTTCATCTCACTGACCACGTCCGCTGCGGTACCCGTGGCCGTGCCATGTCCTTTTATCTTTGCGAAATTTGGTTCGTCCAGTTCAATGATCTCAATTTCCCCATTAAAACGGGCTTTCACTCCGCCCAGGCCCACAGATGCCACGCCGCGATAGAGTTTATTCGGCTCGATCACTTCGATTTTTTCGACCCCGGGTGCGCACTGCCCGATCTGATTCGGATCGGTGAGGAAATCCCAGACTTGCTTGCGGGGTGCACGAATGCTGACATCGCCCTTTAGGATCATCTTCTCTTCCTTATATCAGGTTCCATAGATCAAACCATGATTTGCCCGGACAAAATAGAGGTCGTGGCCTGATGGACAATCAATCGTGTCTAGACAAAAATTAATCGATACGATTCATCAGACTTGATGAGATTATAACTCAGGGCTTTGGTAAAACCGTCGACCGGGGCCGGGCGAGACGTCCCAGCGGTCGATCTGCGGGTCAGGAAACCCGGAATCCAGGGCGCGTCCTCGGGACAAACTCAGGGTTATTTATATGACATGTACCCACCAGCATGCGGGTTTATTTCAGCCTTTTCCACCTGGTCCCGCGGCAGCGAGCCAATCGCCGGTTTGCATTTGTCCCTATCGCCATGCAGTTAATTCTGTGTGGCGATTTTTTTACAGGAGGTGTGCATGGAGTTTAAAGCAGGCTAGTTCGACCCCTGATTTCCCTTTTATCTTATTCCAGCAGGAGGATCAAACAAATGGCGACAAAGAAAAGTAGCAAGAAAAATGCCAGTCAGGTAATGGGCTATCTCCCCAACGATTCGCCCCCGCCCCTTCAACTTGCTCTACTCGGGTTCCAGCACGTATTGACCATGTTCCCCGCCACGGTCTTAGTGGCAGCGATCTGCGGCTTCCACGTGGGCACGGTATTGGCTGTCTCTGGCGTAGGCACGATCGTGGCGCTTCTGCTCGCCAAATGGAGAATCGGTAAATTTATCCCGCTCTTCTATGGTTCCAGTTTCAGCTACATTGCAGCCTATCTGGCCATCGCTCAACAGATGACCGGAGCTCTCCCCACCTTCGGGGTACCTTTGCCGGATGAGGTCATCAGCACCATCCAAGCCGGTATCGTCGTCACCGGTCTGGTGAACATCGTGATCGGTTTTGTGATCAAGACCCTGGGCAAGGACAAGATCGATATGATCCTGCCCCCGATCGTAACGGGTTCGGTGGCCGCCATCATCGGCTTTGGCCTGGCCTTCGCCGCACTCGGCCAGATGGCCAACGCCAATTATCTTGTGGCGTTGATCACCCTGCTGGTAACGGTCTTGTTCTCGGTGTATCTGCAGAACAAGGGTTTTCTAGGCATGATCCCGGTATTGTTAGGCGCGATCGTCGGGTATGTCGTCTCCGTTGTGATCGACCCAAACCCGAACCAGTTCGCGCCCCTCGCCACCGCTCCATGGTTTGCCCTGCCCCATTTTACGTTTCCCATATTTAGCGGCGCCCTGGTGGCCACAGCCATTTTCAGCGTCTCGATCATGGCAATCGCCACCATCCCTGAGTCGACCGCCCACTTGTATCAGATCAGCTTGTATGTGGATCGCCTGGCCGTAAGCCAGGGCCGTGAAAAATACAATCTGGACGAGAACATCGGTTTCAATCTGATCCTGGATGGCATAGACGACACCCTGAAAGGCACGCTGGGCGCTACAGCCGGGACGAATTATGGTGAGAATAACTCCCTGATGGCGATCACGCGCAACTATTCCGGGCCTGCGCTCATCGCGGCCGGAGCGTTCGCGATCCTGCTCGGTTTCGTCGGCAAGCTGGCCGGGCTGGTTCAGACCATCCCGCTCGCCGTCAGCGGCGGACTGGCGATCTACCTGTTCGGTGTGATCGGCATGCAGGGCATCGCGCTGATGCAGGAACACAAGGTCAGCATGTTCGATCCGCGCAACCTGGCCGTGGGCGCCAT
>CAYUUJ010000318.1:0-3816 GCA_964447845.1 uncultured Anaerolineaceae bacterium | reverse complement strand
GCTGCGTACCAGATCGAAATAAGATAAAACTTTGGGCGACCCAAACGGGTCGCCCAAAGTTTTTTACTGTGTGTCATCCTGAGGGAGCGTCTCTTGCGACCGAAGGATCTCTCTTGGTCCGAGAGGAGATCCTTCGGTCGCCCGCCCGGGGGGCTTCCTCAGGATGACACAAGGTAAGGTTTTGTTAGTCATTCTGAGCGTCCTGGTGACTTCGTGGTGAATTTTCGGACAAGCTTGAAAGGATAACTCTATGGTTGAATTCGATTCGTCTCTAGCATCTCTCGCCGATGGCTTGCTCAATGCAGGCTGTATCAAATTCGGAGAGTTCACATTGAAATCGGGTTTGAAATCCCCGATCTATATCGATCTGCGCCGGATCATCAGCCACCCCAAATTGCTGGAGCAGGTCGGCGCGGCATATTTACCGATCCTGAAATCGCTGAAATTCGATCGGATCGCAGGCCTGCCCTATGCCGCCATCCCGATCGCGACCGCCATCTCGTTGCAGGGGAACCATCCAATGATCTACCCGCGCAAGGAAGCCAAGACCTATGGCACGAAGGCCGAGATCGAAGGGGATTACCACGAGGGCGAGACCGCCGTGGTGATCGACGACCTGACCACCACGGGCGGGAGCAAGTTCGAAGCCATCCAGAAATTGACGGGCGCAGGGCTGGTCGTAAGGGATGTGGTTGTATTAATTGATCGTCGGTCAGGTGCAAAGGAGTCGCTGGCCGAAGCGGGGTACAATCTTCACGCGGTACTGACCATATCCGATCTGTTGGATTACTGGGAGGGGACAGGCACGGTGGAGATGGAGAAAATCACCGCCACACGGGCGTTTTTAGCCGAAAGATAAGGAATTATTATGAGCCTGCCTCCTTCCACCAAGGTGGTGAAATCCAATAAGCTGGTCCTGCCGAGCCTGGTGCTGGCCTGCATCGCGGTCGCCATGGCACCCTTTGCCTATCTGTACGAGGCTGTATTTGTGTACGTATTTCTCGTGCTGCCCCTTGGGTTCAGTGCGGCTCTGCTGGCCAAGATCGCCCTCACTCAGATCAGACGCGCCGCCGGCCCGGTGATGGATCGCAACCTGGCTGTGGTCGCCTATTTCCTCGGGCTGCTGCCCGCGTTGTCCCTGTGCGGCGTGCTGACTTTACAACTGCAAGCTTTTTGATCAGCGTGGAAAAAAGTCCAGATGGCCGGCAGGCATAGCTTTCGCGCGGTGATCAAGAACGCAGGCGGCGGTGGCGCGTTCGTGGAAGTTCCCTTCGATGTGGAAAAGTTTTTGGCTCCAAGCGTCCCAAGGTCAAGGCAACGATCGGGGGCATTCCTTATCGCGGCACGCTGACGCGCATGGGCCCAGATTGCCACATCCTGGGTGTGCTCAAGGAAATCCGCGCGAAAACAAGTAAGAATTTTGGTGACACAATCGAAGTAATCGTCGAGCCGGATCTCGAGCCGCGCGTGGTGGAAATCCCGCCTGACCTGGCGAAAGCACTCAAGCAGGAAAAAACCGCAGCGGCTTACTTTAACTCCCTGGCTTATTCTCATCAGAAAGAATATGTGGGTTACATCCTGGAGGCCAAGCGTGAAGAGACGCGGGCAAAGCGCATTGCTAAAACGATTGAGGTTCTCAAACAAGGCAAATAGAATCCCCGGCCGGGATAAAGCGGCGCGGACCTACCTGCAATTAACGCGAGGCAATAAAGCGGTCCTGCCGTCGGAATTTCGGCGTGAAGATGTTCGTTTTTCAGATGCGCTGGTTGAAGTTTTCCTCAACGAGTTTACGAAAACAGGCGATCTCGTCTTCGATCCCTTTGCAGGCTTTGGGACAACTTTGCTTGTTTCGGAATCAATGGGCAGAGCCGCATACGGGATTGAATATAGCCAGGGAAAAGCGCGCTATGTGAAGGGATTACTCCAGCACCCCGAACGAATGATCCATGGCGACGCGCGCCAACTGCTGGAGTACGACCTGCCGCTCTTCGATCTGTGTCTCACCTCGCCGCCCTATACGAACAAGAGCGACGATGAAAACCCATTCGTGGATTACAGACAAAAAGGGTTCGATTATGGATCTTATTTGCAGGAGATCGGCCGGATCTTTTCTCAAGTGGCCCGCAAGCTGAAGCCGTCCGGCCATGTTATTATCGAGATCAGCAACTTGAAAAAGAAGGGCGAAGTGACCACCCTGGCGTGGGATGTGGCCCGCGAGCTCTCGCAAGTCCTGCGCTTCGACGGAGAAAGGGTCGTTTGCTGGGACGAATATGATTACGGTTATGATCACAGTTATTGCCTTATCTTTTCCAAACGGTGAAATTCCACCACGAAGGCACCCTTCGAAACCTTCGGCAGGGCGGGCTCCGTCTCAAAGACACCAAGAGAAATAAACTTTGTGACTTGGCGTCTTGGTGCCTTAGTGGTACACCACTGTTGTTATCGGATAAATATTAAGGAGTTTGGATGGAGCTCAAGGAATATCTCCAGCATCTTTATGACTTCAATTACTGGGCAAACGACCGCTATATAAAAGCCGCTGAAGGCCTGACGGATGAACAATTAAAACACAAGCAGGGTCATAGCTGGGACAGCGTCTACCGCGTCCTGCTGCATATGATGAGTTCCGAATGGATGTGGCTGGAACGCTGGAACGGCAAATCACCCATGGTTTTTCTGGAGCCCAGGGATTTCCCCGGTCTCCCGGATATACGGAAATATTGGAGTGAGTTGGAGCCGCGCATGCGCGCCTTTGTCAACGCGCAGACGGAAGAAAGCCTGCAAAAAGAAGTCAGCTATACCAATACCCAGGCGCAAACCTATCACCTGCCGCTCTGGCAGATGATGGTCCACGTCCCCAACCACAACACGCACCATCGCGGCGAACTGGCAGCCATGTTCGCGATCATGGAGGCCTCCCATCCTGAGGATGAAGCCGTTCAGTACTTCTTAAATCTGAGCGGCCAAAAGAAATTTTGATGTATTCCCTTTTTCGCGGGCTGCTCTTTCGCCTCGATCCCGAAACCTCCCATCAACTAAGTCTTCAAGCTTTACGTTTTACAGGCGCGGTCCCGCCTCTCGCCTGGGCCCTCAGCCGCGCCTATTACGCCGCTCCCAATCCGGTGACGGCTTTTGGTTTGACGTTCAAGAACCCGGTTGGACTCGCCGCCGGCTACGATAAGGACGGGCGCGCCCTGCGGGGACTGGCGGCGCTCGGTTTCGGCCATCTTGAGATCGGCACGGTCACACCGGGACCTCAGCCTGGGAACCCGCGCCCGCGCCTGTTTCGCCTTTCGGAGGACGAGGCCGTCATCAACAGGCTGGGGTTTCCCAGCCGCGGGGCGGGATATGTGATCGAAAACATACAAGCATTCAAACGCCGGAATGTCCTGCTTGGGATCAATCTCGGAAAGAATAAAGATACAATGCTCGAGGAGGCCGCCGGCGATTACCTGGTTTTGATGAACAGGTTCATGGCGCTGGCGAATTACCTGACGATCAATATCAGTTCACCCAACACCGAAGGGTTGCAGAGATTGCAGAGCCGTCAGATGCTCGAATCGTTATTGGCTGTGATTGCGCGCGGGCGTAAAACTATTGCATCCGGCCAGACGGGCAATGCACCCATCCTCGTCAAACTCGCGCCGGACTTATCGGACCAGGAACTCGACGACGCGGTCGGCGTCATCCTGGATCAAGGCATGGACGGGATCATTGTCACCAACACGACCCGGGCGCGGCAGGGGTTGCGGTCCCGCTATCAGCGTGAAGAAGGCGGATTAAGCGGGAGCCCGCTGAGGGTCCGGAGCGAGGCGG
>CAYUUJ010000317.1:0-3817 GCA_964447845.1 uncultured Anaerolineaceae bacterium | reverse complement strand
ATTTATGATTCCAATACTGTGATGTCATTGCGAGGAGCCGCCCGGCGGCGACGTGGCAATCCCGTACTAATGAGGAGATTGCCACGTCGGGCTTACAGCCCTCCTCGCAATGACATCACAGTATTGGAATCATAAATGACAGAAAAAATTACGCAAGAAGCCGTGCTCGCCGCACTGGGCAAAGTCCAGGAACCTGACTTGGGGCAGGATCTGGTGACGCTCAATATGATTCGCAATCTCGAGATCGAGGGCGACAAGGTTTCATTTACAGTCATGCTCACGACGCCGGCTTGTCCGTTTCGTGCACGGATCGAGAGGGAAGCCCGCGAGGCTGTATCGGCAGTGCCGGGCGTCAAGAGCGTGGACATGAAGCTGGACTCAGATGTACCGAACGACGGCCGCATGCGCGGGTTGGTCACAACGCCCATTCGCAATGCGATCGCGGTCGGCTCGGGCAAAGGCGGCGTTGGAAAAAGTACGGTGGCGGTCAATATCGCGGTGGCGCTGGCACAGAGCGGCGCGCGCGTTGGATTGCTGGATGCCGACATTTACGGCCCGAATATTCCGACCATGCTCGGGGTCGATCGGCTGCCGCCTCCCAATGGAAAAAAACTCGTCCCCGCACAGGCATATGGATTAAAGATGATCTCGATGGGATTGCTGGTCAAGCCCGGCCAACCGCTCATCTGGCGCGGACCGATGCTTAACTCGGCCATTCGTCAATTTTTAGGCGATGTGGAATGGGGCGAGCTCGATTATTTGATCGTGGACCTGCCCCCCGGCACCGGTGACGCTTCATTATCATTAGCTCAAGCCCTGCCTCTCAGCGGCGCAGTGATCGTGACCCTGCCACAAGCGGTTTCGTTGGAAGACGCCAGCCGCGGCTTGCAAATGTTCCGCACCCTTGAAGTGCCGATCATCGGTGTGGTCGAGAACATGTCCTATCTCGAACTTCCAGACGGTACGCGCATGGACATCTTCGGCACAGGCGGCGGCGAACGGCTGGCCAGGGAAACCAATACGCACTTCCTTGGGAAGATCCCGATCGATCCCATCATCCGCGTCGGCGGAGACACCGGCAAGCCGATCATCACTGCGAAGCCGGATTCCCCGGCGGCGATCGCTTTGCTCGATATCGCGCAGCAAGTGGCGGCCAGGGTCAGTGTGGCGGCGCTCAGCGGCGGCAGTCAACCGGCGATCAAAATTGTGGAGTGACGAGAGTAGGAGTTCCAGAAAAGTAGCCTCGGCTGGGGATAGTAAACCTGTAGGCTAGTACCCACCATTCCCACCTCTCGTCTACGGTATAATTCTTTTCATGCAATCTAACATTGTAGGCGTTCGTTTCACAAAAATAGGCAAAATCTATCACTTCGACTCACGCTCCGTGCCGGACGTGGGAGTTGGGGAGCACGTAATTGTTGAGACCTCGCGCGGCAAACACCTCGGCGAGGTGGTGCAGATCCTTAAGGATTCCCCGGGCCGGCCCGAAGGCGGCTGGAAGTCTGTCGAGCGACGCGCCAACCCGCGCGATTTATTGCTCCAACAATCCTGGCAATCCAAACAAACCGAGGCCATGATCAACGCCCGCGCCCGCGCTTCGGAACTCGAACTTAAAGATATCAAGATCGTGAACGCCGAGTACAACTACGATGGCTCGCGGCTGGTCTTTATGTTCAGCACCGACACTGAAGAGAAAGTGGATCTCAAGTCTCTCAAGAGGGACATGCAGAACCTTTACACCAAATCGCAGGTCGAACTACGCCAGATCGGGCCGCGCGATGTGGCAAAACTGCTGGGCGGCATGGGCGCCTGTGGCCTCGAAACCCGCTGTTGCTCCAAATTCCTGACCGACTTCTCCCCCATCTCCATCAAGATGGCGAAGGAACAGGGCATCTCGCTCACACCATCCGAGATCACCGGCATGTGCGGCCGCTTGCGCTGCTGCCTGATCTACGAATACGAACAATATGTTGAGGCCCGCAAACAACTTCCGAAACGCAACAAGCGCGTGGCCACGCCGAAAGGCGAAGGCAAAGTGATCGACGTGCTGCCGCTCAGCAACAAAGTCGTCGTGTTGATCGAAGACGAAGAGCGCAGGCAGTCGTTCACCTTCGAGCGCGATGAGATCCAACCGTGGGACGAGCTGGAAGCCCTGCGACGCAAAGCGCAGGCTCCTTGTGACCGGCACGAAGGCGGCGGTTGTACCTGCGGCAAAGCCCAACACAAAAACTAAATTCCCAGGTTCAAGACCTGACACCCGACACCTGACACTTGACCCGTGACACTTGCTTTTGACACGTGACATCTGACACTCCCCCCGGCGTGTGGGACTCCCCCCAAACCATTCTTGTCCTGCTTGCACACCCCGACGATCCTGAATTCTTCTGCGGCTCTACTCTCGCGCGCTGGTCTCGTGCCGGGCATACGATAATTTACTATCTATTAACCTGTGGCGACAAAGGCTTTAACGACTCCACCCCGGCCGACATGACCCCCGAGGCGTTATGCGCGATCCGGCATGACGAACAACGGGCTGCGGCAAAAGTAATCGGCGCGCAATCCGTTCATTTTCTGGACCGGGCGGATGGGTACCTGGTCCCGGACCTGGATCTACGCTGCGAGATCGTGCGCATCATTCGCAAGACGACACCGGATGTTCTCGTCACGTGCGATCCCCAAAACCTGTTCGCAACCTATGGCATCAACCACCCAGATCATCGCGCCGCCGGTCAGGCTGTCCTGGACGCGGTCTTCCCCGCCGCGGGGAACAAGGAATATTTTCCCGATCTGCTGGCTGAGGGACTTCAGCCTCACATGCCCAGGGAGATCTGGTGCTCCCTCACCAGTCAGCCGGATGTGATCCTGGATGTCACAGAAACCTGGCCGGTCAAGCTCGAAGCGCTGCTTCATCATAAAACGCAGATCGGCGACCCCGAAGAATTCAAGAAACGTATGGCAACCCGTCACACGCAAGACAGCACGGACGAGACTCCGCGCTACGAGGAAAAATTCCGCGTGATCAAATATGGATGAGATCATGAAAAAATTTCTTCATTTAATTCTCCTGACCGGATTCGCCGCTACACTGGCAAGCTGCGGCCCGGCAGTAACCGCCATCCCGACGCCCACCGCTCCTCCCACCCCGACACCTGATCCCAATTCGTGGAATCTGGTCTGGGCTGACGAATTTGAGCAGCCCGACGGTTCTGCCCCAGATCCTGAGAAATGGATCCACCAAAAAGGCGGCACTGGCTGGGGCAATGCCGAACTGGAATACTACACCGACAGCCGGGACAATTCCTACATCGAAGATGGAATGCTCGTCATCAAGGGGGATCGCTCCCCCGGCACCGGTCACGACTATACATCCGCGCGTATGAACACGCAATACAAAGCCGATTGGATGTATGGTCGCAATGAGATCCGCGCTAAATTACCCAACACCCAGGGCATCTGGCCCGCCTTCTGGATGCTGCCTTCCAAAACCACCTTCGGAACCTGGCCGGCCGGCGGTGAAATTGACATCATGGAAATGATCGGCAAGGAGCCAGGCCGCCTTGTCGGCACACTCCACTACGGCACACCTCATACCTATACCTCCGGCACAATTGACCTGCCCGAAGGCCAGACTTTTGCAAACGACTTCCATGTCTTTGCCGTGGAATGGGAAGAAGATGAATTCCGCTGGTATCTGGACGACCAGTTGTACTACACCAAAAATGACTGGTTCACTTCCTATAAAGACTCGCCCTATCCGGCTCCCTTCAATCAGAAGTTTTACCTATTGATCAACATGGCCATCGGCGGGGACTGGCCC
>CAYUUJ010000316.1:0-3834 GCA_964447845.1 uncultured Anaerolineaceae bacterium | reverse complement strand
CCAACTGATCAAAGCCGGGGATGTGAAGCGGCTGGCTCCTTCGTTCGCGACGGAAGACATCGAACTCGCCGCCTATGAACCCGAATCCGGGTATGCCATGCCCAGCGATACTGCGAATTCGATGCTTAACGCGGCGCGCGAAAAAGGCGCGCGCCTGATCCAGGATTGTGCGGTTACGGGGATCATCCTGAGCGGTGGAAAAGTAACGGGCGTGGAGACCACCCAGGGCGGGTACGATGCGCCGATCGTCGTCAACGCGGCAGGTCCGTGGGCCGGGAATATCAATGCAATGCTTGGAGTCGATCTGCCCTACGATACGTGGGGCCACGACACCATGTTCGTAAAGCGGCCGTTGGCGCTGGAGGGGATCCATCCCACCGTGATCGATTTCGCCAACGACCTTTACTTCCGCCCCGAAGGCAGCCTGACCCTGGTCGGATTGCAGGACGGGAATCCGATCGGCGAATCGCCGGACACTGAAACGAATCACGCTAAAAAAGGTTTCGTCGAACAGGCCATCGACCGGATCTGCAAACGGATCCCAGCCATGGAGGACGGTCACCTGCACAGCGCACACGGCGGCTATGACGGCATTACACCCGATCAGCATCCCATGATCGGCGCGGCGGGACCCGAAGGTTTTTATGTGGACTGCGGATTCAGCGGTACGGGCTTCAAGATCGCGCCGGCGGTCGGGTTGGCGCTGGCTGAGTTAATCCTGGATGGCAGATCGAAGACAATCGACATTTCGATCTATGCGCCCGAGCGCTTTGCTGAAGGAAAGCAGATCGTCGGCGAACATTCTTACAGCAGCATCTGGCATTGAACCGGAGTGCCTGACTTCCGGCATTCATTCATACCGCCCATATCGATAAACCCAATCGAAACTTCCGGGCCGGTGGCTCGGGAGTTTCTTTTTAACCGCATAACGGCCCAAAGTCCCGAACGTTAGACAGAATGAGGGACTCTTTTACGGTTCCCGTAAAAGAGAACACGAAAGGAGTAAATTATGGTGGTAACCATTCTCGTGATCGCGCTGATCGTGTTATGGCTGACCGGCGTCTTCGGTCCTCCCGTGATCCCGGAGATCGTACTGCCGACCATCACGATCGCGTGGTCGGATCCCTTCATTCAGGCGATACTGATCGTGGCGTTGATCATCGTTGTCGTATCTGTAGTCCGTAGATGAAGTAAACATCAGCACCAGACGAGTTCAGCATTAACATGAGTTCGATACATTGTTGAAGTCAATCCAACCTGATATAGTCCCAAGAAAGGATTTTTCATCATGATGCCGATCGGCGATGACAATAGTTCCCGCAGAAGAGTTCCGGTTGTAACCTACGGCTTGATCCTGCTGAATCTGCTCTTTTTCCTGGTGGAGCTCAGCAGCGGCGATGCCTTTATTATCCAATGGGCTTTCGTCCCAGCCCGCTTCCTGGCCAACCCCGCGGCTGATTTTCTGACCCTATTTACTTCGATGTTCATGCACGCCGGGTGGGTCCATTTTCTGGGCAATATGCTTTATTTGTGGATCTTCGGCGATAACGTTGAAGACAGGTTCGGCCCGGTCCAATTTCTGATCTTCTATCTCCTGTGCGGCCTCGGAGCGACGTTCACCCAGTTGGTCTTCAGTTTGGGATCGAACATCCCCAATCTGGGCGCCTCCGGTGCGATCGCAGGTGTGTTGGGAGCCTATCTTATTATGTTCCCGCAAGCCCGTGTGAGCGTCATGATGGGACGCGGCATCGTCCCAATGTCCGCCCTGGTCGTGATCGGGTTCTGGGCTGTCCTGCAGTTCTTCAGCGGATTTGCATCCATCACATCCACCGGAGCTGATACAGGCGGCGTGGCCTATATGGCGCATGTCGGTGGATTTATCGCCGGCCTGATATTGACCTTCGTATTTCGCGGCGGCGGCCGAGCCCTTCCATCCGGCAGCCTGCGCTAGACCGGTCAATCCAATTCAAAAAAACATCCGAGGCAGTTTCCCTCGGATGTTTTTTATTATCCATCCATATTCGCCATATAAGACCGTGCTATAATTTCTCACGATGAACAACACCTTCGCCCGACCACCCTGTTAACTCTCTTTCCAGCCAGCGTGCAACACTGGCAAGGCCCCACGGGCCTGTTTTTCGTTTTCCCCGTTTCGTAAAAATCCAACACCCGACGATCTGGACGGCGCCTGACGAAGGCGTCTTTTCGCGTTCGCGCGCGGTCCTCCCCGATCCATTCTGTCTCTCTCGATCCACACGACAGAATGGAGGTTTCTTATGGAGACAATTCGGGGCAAATCGTCCTTTGAATTGGAAGGATCAGAATTGGGACAAAGGCTCGCGGGGTACGAACATATCCTGCTCGATCTGGGCACCGGAGATGGACGCTTTATCCGGGACATGGCAGCGCAACACCACGGCCGGTTTTTCATCGGAGTGGATGCGTGCCGGGAGAATTTGCGCGCCAATTCACTGGCAAAGCTACCGAACGCGCTGTTCATTATTGCCAGCGCGCTAGCTTTGCCGCATGAGTTGAACGGACTTTTTTCGCAGGTCAATATCAACTTTCCCTGGGGCAGTTTGCTTGAAAGCCTGCTGGAGGGTAAAGACCCGTTAATAAACAGGCTCTTTTCCGTAACACGTTTGTGTGCAGGCATGGATATCTATTTAAACGCAGAGGCTTTAAAGACCTCCGGCTGGGCATGGGAAGCGGGTGCGGATCAGATCCAGCAAATCCTGGACGAATCCGGCTGGAAGATAAAATCGCGTTCAATCATGAACGCACAAACTCTGCGTGCCTTTCCGAGCACATGGTCAAAGCGCCTGGCATTTGGGCGCGATCCGCGCGCAGTTCATCTAAGCTTTCAAAAGGATAAAGAAGGATGGGAACCGGAGTTGAACAAAGCCGGACAAGGATGATTTTCAACGCGAATAACACGAATGTGCCAACGGCGCGAATTTTTATTGGCCAATTTGCAAAATTCGCTAATTCGCGCCATTCGCGTTAAAAGTTTTTATTTTCTGGATGAGTGCGTGTGGTCAGGTTCCCATTTGCTTCAGGTAATCCCGGTCAAACGCGGCCGGTAGACTCTCGCGCGGCGAGTACGGACCCGGCCGATAGGCTCGCGACGATACGCCTAATTGCGCCAGCTCGCAGATATGCCAATCCTGACGATTGGTCTGGTCCCAGAATTCGACCCCATCGTCCGGGTTAAAATCCGCACGGCCAAATGCATCGGGATGGAAAAGCCATTCACAGAAGATAAGCGTTTCCCCGGATGACTGCGGCCAGATCGTGTGGAACATGACGTAATCGGGATGCAAGCTGAGCAGCATGTTCGGCGCGATGGAGTAATAGTAGACGCGTTGATGGTCCTCGGCTGGAATATCACCGACGGGGATGGCGCAAGCGCGTCCGCTGACGGTCAGGCTTTCGGCATCCGTGATGAGCATGAAGCCGCCCAGCACAGAGCCTTCATTAAAGTCATTCTCACCCGAAGTGGGCGGACTGATCTTCGCCAGTTGCGGATGCAGCGGCGCGCAGTGATAACACTCGTTATAGTTCTGAAAGACCAGCTTCCAATTGGCCTTCAAATCGTATCTCATGCGGCGCTCGGACTTGAGCGTTGAGAGATCCCAGCCGCGCCAGTTCTTGAATTTCTCGACCAGCGGCGCAAAGCTATTTTCGAAGGGCTCGGGCGATTGGGAGAGGTTCAGGAATATAAACCCCTGCCAGATATGCAGTGAAACAGTATGCAACGAGTATACGTCTTTGTTGAAATCCCCCACATCCTTCATTAGAGGCGCGCCGATCAATTTACCGTCCAGGCCGTAG
>CAYUUJ010000315.1:0-3843 GCA_964447845.1 uncultured Anaerolineaceae bacterium | reverse complement strand
CATGGCAAGTTTTATGGCATTCAGGGTCCCAAAGAAAATGACGAGCAGGAACATTACCGGATGCAAGACTGCACCAATGCTATCTCCGAATGTGGGCGAGCCGCCGTTCATAAGGCCGTTCCATAGAATACAATCGCCGCACATCCAGACCCTTTGTAGCGGGAAATACGGGAAAATGGAGAGTAAAAAATCATCATTCCCAACCCCCAAACTTAAATACGGGTCCAAGCTCAGATAGTCTTTACCGACGATTAGCGCCCACAAGGCGATCAGAATTAGTTCAAAAACGACCGCATATCTCTGGCGCGCATTCGCATTAAACAATGCGGCAGGGTGGATTTTATTCAATAAGAATCCGGTCCTTCCGACGACGAAATCATAAGTTCTGTAGACACGCCGATTGCTGGAGGGTTGAGCCAGAATGGGATCCCGGGCATCCGGGTTGAAGTCCATAGAAAAAGCGCGTTTCAACAACTCCCGGTGCGATGGAGCTCCAGCGGCTTCCGGACTCTGCAGCTCTTGGCGCAACCGCCGATAGCGATTCCAGCCGCGGATCAGAAATATATCGAGAGGGATGGTTATGATGAATGCAACTGCCGCACAGATCGTTTGATTCATTTACTTTAACCCCAATTCGGCGCGCGAGATCACCAGGCGCTGGATCTCGCTGGTGCCTTCATAAATTTCTGTAATTTTCGCATCCCGGAAGTAGCGCTCGACAGGCAATTCCTTACTGTAGCCCATTCCACCGTGGATCTGCACAGCCTGATGTGTGACGAACATGGCAGTTTCG
Organism: uncultured Anaerolineaceae bacterium; assembly: GCA_964447845.1. Classification (GTDB taxonomy): domain Bacteria; phylum Chloroflexota; class Anaerolineae; order Anaerolineales; family Villigracilaceae; genus DASXQN01. The sequence continues at coordinate 3,050 of CAYUUJ010000315.1, read as the reverse complement.
GAGGCAAAAAGTTTTGCCATGGAGGCTTCCAAAGTATAACGCGCACCGCTTTTTTTGGAATTTTCGCGTGCCAGGGCAGCGTTATAAATGAGGAGACGGGAGGCCTCGATGCGGGTCTTCATATCCGCGATCTTGAAACCTGTCCCTTGAAAAGCGCCGATCGGTTGACCGAATGCTTCGCGCTGGCTCGCATACTGCCGCGCAGCTTCATAAGCTGCCCCCGCGATCCCCAGAGCTTGCGAGGCGATCCCGATCCGGCCTGTATCCAGGACAACCATCGCGATCTTAAAACCCTCCCCCTCACCGCCCAGGCGATTCTCCAATGGGACCCTGCAATTATCAAATATTAGTTCACTGGTAGCCGAGGCGCGTATCCCGAGCTTGGGTTCTTTTTTACCAGCCTGGAACCCGGGTGTTTTGGCGTCGACAATAAAGGCCGAGACACCCTTTTGCTTTTTGGCCGGGTCGGTCACCATAAAAACGATGACAAAATTTGCCACCGGTCCGCTGGTCACCCAGGACTTGCGGCCGTTCAACACGTAGAAGTCACCGTCGCGCGTCGCCTGGCTTTTCATCTTGCCGGCATCCGACCCGGAGGTTGATTCGGTCAGTGAATATGCCCCGATCGCATTCCCCGAGGCGACCGGTTTTATATATTTCTCTTTTTGGGCTTCCGTTCCAAATTTCAAAATACCCTGACAAAACAGGGAATTATTGACCGACATGATCACCCCATGCGAGGCATCGGCCTTCGAAATTTCTTCCAGAGCCAGCACATAGCATAAGGCATCCAGCCCAGCACCCCCATATTTTTCAGGCACCTCGACCCCCATCAGCCCCATTTCACCCATCTTTTTAATGGTGTTATGCGGGAATTCGGCGCTCTCATCGAACGCTGCTGCGATCGGCGCGATCTGCGCTTGCGCAAAATCGCGTGCCGCGTCGCGGATCATTCTTTGCTCGTCGCTCAGAGGAAATAACGAAGGTTCACTCATCCAGTGCTCCACAGTAGGAGTGGTTCAGGATTATAGCATGGGGCATAAATCCCCTGCCGGGTTACCCGGCAGGGGATTTATGCTATTGCAGCCCGTACGGTGTGGGATCATAAATCTCGATGATCCCGTCGCCATCCGGGTCCGTCCAGCCAAAAAACAGGTAGGGATCCCATGAATAGACAGTGTTGATCCACGAGGAACTATCGGCGTACTGATTAGGCCACCAGTGCATCCAGCCCATTCCATGGATCAATTCGTGATCGAAAATCGATCCGGCCGGTCCTTCCCCCGGCTGGAATCCACCGGTCTCCGCATTCATACCGATATTTACGAAATTCGAACCAGAAGGCCTGCAGCCTCCGCCGAAAGAAACTCCCCGACCCCCATAGGTGCCGGCGGCCGAATTATCTGTGTCTATATCGATTTCCGTAACGATATCAAACTGTGCCGGATCGTACCCCGTAATCGTGCGGATCTGCTCAGCGGTCAGGAATTGGCCCGATGTGACAGGTGGCCCGGCAAATACGGTGGTCAGGTCGACATGCAGGATCGGCTCCGCAAGGCCGATACCGGCCGAGTAATCCGCCCAGCGTTGGTTAGACCGGTTCAGGGAGAATAGTAGGTCCGCCTCCAGCTCGGCAACATTGGCGGTCGTATTGCCGTAATCCACGATGACAGCCAACATATTAATATTCCCAGAGGGCCGGCAGAATGAACCGTTATCACTGTTCAGGATGCTTGTGGTTGGGTAGACACTGCCATCGTCCATCAGATCCAGCTCATACAAGGTGTTCCCAATATACGCGCTGCTCACCCAGCGTGCATCATCGACGGCATCCGGGAACAATTTATTGTAGCGAGCGAAAGCCGGGTACGAAAGGAGTACGCCAAAATTCTGTTGATAAAGCTGGATGAATCTTTCACGAACCGTGGCTGTGCCCTCCGGTATTCCGATGACATTAATGTGTATCGCCTGGGAACTGAGAACCTGATGGGTGGCATCCCAATCCAGCAGGTTTACTGTTAATACATATTCACCGTTACCTGCCCAGGGTGTCCAAACTATTTCTCTCTGATAAGGTAGGGTTCCAGTGGATTCATATCCCACGTGAGCGACCATCATGCCGTTGGCATCCAGACCGATCGAAAGCAACCCGAGGTCTGAATCAGATTCAATCAGGACGGTGGCAGTCGGGAGACCTGTAGCTGGATCTACACTGGCATTGATTGTGCCACCCTCGGCCAGGCCGACGAAACGCACCAGGGAAGTTGCAGGTTCATTCACCGATGGTTCGCTGACCGTCCCGGTTTGACGCGTCAGTTCGAACGTCCCCCAATAATCGCAGTCATAGCAATCCCATGCCACGAAACCTGTGATCCTATCGCCGTCAAGGGTTCCCCAGAAAAAGCGCCGGTCCGGCTCGTTGAAAAGGACTCTGTTTCCCTCCACGATTCCATTGACCGTGTAACTTTCGAGAACATGCCCTTCCGGGTGCGTCAACGAAAATGTGCCCGTAATTGCACTGCCAGAGCCGGGCTGGATTTCAAGCGTGGCATTTAGAGATCGCAGGTCGCCGACTGTTTCATTGAATGTGCCGACCCACAACCCTGTCAGATCGGAGGCGCTCTCCGCGTCGACTTCGGGCTGGCTCTTGTCTTCCGGAGAGGGAGGTGACTGGGATCCTGGCAGATTACAAGCCAGGATCGCGATTAACAACATAGCGTGCGCGAACATAACCGGGTTTGGTTTCATACACTGCTCCTGGTCGATTTCTTGCTCTCGATATTAATCCGCTATAATCGCTCATTGAAACTTTCATATGAAAACGCAACGTGGGATGATAGGTGGCGGATCGGACTCATGAAGGGCCTGGCGAAATGAAAATCCTGATCGCGACCGACATGGAAGGTGTGACCGGTGTGGTCAATTGGGATCAAGTCCGGCCGGGGCATGCCGAGTACGCCAGGTTCCGCAAACTTTTGACGGAGGATGTGAATGCGGCTGTGCGGGGCGCGATCAAAGCCGGCGCAGACGACATCCTGGTTGTAGACGGA